>PWJZ01000127.1 GCA_003559855.1 Bacteroidales bacterium | reverse complement strand
GTGGATCACTTATCGCTTTCGCTTGGCCACTGACTGTGTATCGCCAACAACTAGTGATCATCGTTTACGGCGTGGACTACCAGGGTATCTAATCCTGTTTGCTCCCCACGCTTTCGTGTATCAGCGTCAGAGACAATCTGGTGAGCTGCCTTCGCTATTGGTGTTCTGTGGAATATCTATGCATTTCACCGCTACACTCCACATTCCGCCCACCTCGGTTGTTCTCAAGGCATCTAGTTTCATAGGCAGGTCCCGGGTTGAGCCCGGATTTTTCACCTCTGACTTAAATGCCCGCCTACACACCCTTTAAACCCAATAAATCCGGATAACGCTTGCATCCTCCGTCTTACCGCGGCTGCTGGCACGGAGTTAGCCGATGCTTATTCCCATGGTACCTTCAGCCCTGTACAAGTACAGGGAGTTATTTCCATAGAAAAGCAGTTTACAATCCTTAGGACTGTCATCCTGCACGCGGCATGGCTGGGTCAGGCTTTCGCCCATTGCCCAATATTCCCTACTGCTGCCTCCCGTAGGAGTCTGGTCCGTGTCTCAGTACCAGTGTGGGGGGTAATCCTCTCAGAACCCCTACCCATCAATGCCTTGGTGAGCCGTTACCTCACCAACAAGCTAATGGAGCGCATGCCCATCCTGAACCGCCCGAAGACTTTAATCCCGAAAAGATGCCTGATCGGGATACCATGGAATATTAGCCCCACTTTCGCGGGGTTATGTTCCTGTTCAGGGTATGTTGCATACGTGTTACGCACCCGTGCGCCACTCGTTTCCAATGCCGAAACACCGGAATTACCGTACGACTTGCATGTATTAGGCCTGCCGCTAGCGTTCATCCTGAGCCAGGATCAAACTCTCCGTTGTTAATCAATAGAAAGTTTAATACTGTCCCGGCTCCCCTTATTTGTTTATCTGTCGTTAATTGACAAAAGGTCCAAATTTACGGCCGTCTATCTCATTTCTTTCAAAGAACATGATTGTTGATAACCAGATGTTTATAACATAAAACATCTGCCCTCTCTTCTGAGGGGTTGCAAAGATAATAATTTTTTTTTAAGTGTTGATGCTTTTTTGAAAAAAAAATCATAAAAATTCACAAAAAAATATTTTTCCGTTCCTGCTTTATAAAATATCGCAATTTTAATGCCGGAACGTTCTGCAAAGATAATAAAATTTTTGTTCCGAATGGTAAAAAAAGTAAAAAAAATAAACTTTTTATTACCGCTCAATTCAAGTCACAAATGCAACTTTTTTTATCAGACAAATTTAATAATAAGCCTATGCTCGCTGATTTTGGCTTAACTTGGATAATATGTTAAACCTCTGCGAGCTATACGCCTCACAGGGTGCTCTAATAACCTCTTTATCGCCTGTGGCGAATTATGCCTGGCGGATAAAGTATTGCAGTATGTTGCAAAAGATCCTGTGTTGATTTCCGATTATTTATTGTTCCGAAAGTTTTAATATTATATCGTCTGTTTTTATTCCTTCGGCTTCGGCTTTGAAGTTTCTTACTATTCTGTGGCTGAGCACGGAATATGCTATTTCATTCACATCTTCTATGTCGGGGGCATATTTACCGTTGAGGGCTGCATTGCATTTTGCTCCGATTATAAGGTATTGCGATGCTCTTGGTCCTGCTCCCCAGTTGATATATTCATTAGCCCAGCTATGGGCTTTTTGTGTTCCAGGACGTGTTTTAGACACAAGGTTTACGGCGTATTCCATAACGTTGTCGGTAACGGGCACTTTGCGTACTAAGTTCTGAAAAAAGATAATATCCTTAGCTTCAAGGACGATATCGAGTTTTGTTTCCATGCCTGATGTGGTGTTTTTTACTACCATTACTTCCTGCTTGAATGTGGGGTAGTCGAGGATGACGTTAAACATGAACCTGTCGAGCTGTGCTTCGGGCAGAGGGTATGTTCCTTCCTGTTCTATGGGGTTTTGCGTTGCCAGAACAAAGAAGGGGTCGTCGAGCATATATGTTTTCCCTGCCGCCGTCACCGACCTCTCCTGCATGGATTCCAAAAGTGCCGATTGGGTTTTGGGTGGCGTTCGGTTTATCTCATCGGCAAGAATGATATTAGCAAATACCGGACCTCGAACAAATCTGAACTTTCTGTTTTCATCCAGTATCTCGGTGCCAATAATATCTGACGGCATCAGGTCGGGAGTGAATTGGATGCGGCTGTATTTGAGACCCAGGGTTTTGGCAATGGTGTTGACAAGAAGGGTTTTTGCAAGACCCGGAACGCCGATAAGCAGACAATGGCCGCGGCTGAAAATAGAGACCAGAACGTTTTTTATTACTTCATGCTGTCCCACTATCACCCTGGAGATCTCATCACAGAGAATTTTATATTTTTCGGCAAAATTGTCAATAGCTTCCACATCTGTCTTGTAATTCATCTGTTTGTGTTTTTGTTGTTTGAAAATATATTATGTTTGGTTATGATTTTTTTTATTCGCACAAAATATGATTAAATATTGGATCTGCAAAAATGCGGGTTGAAATAAACGCTGTTTTGGCACCGTTGCCATGGCGCCGGTACACCCCCTTCCTTGTTTCTCCATTATTTTCTTTTTTGTTTGGTTCAGGCCTCCCGTTTATCTTAGCCGTTGCCTGCTGATCAATCGCCCCCTGTGGTTATATGGTCTTTTATCCATTCGTATGAAAAGGAGCAGTTTTTATAATCTTCAATAACATGAAGGTATATAGAGTCTGTTTTCTCTTTGATCCATTTTTCAATTCTATCCTTTTTTTTCTCCTGCAGGGCCAGTTGTCGTATATAATCGTAATTATCCTTGAGGTTAGCTTTTTTGGGTTCGGTATGTTCTTTAAGGTATAATAACCTGTATGCTTCTTTACCTTCGTCGGTTATCATTGCCATTGGGCGGCTGACATCTCCCGGTTCCAATCGGTTAAGGGCAAAGAAAAGGTTCGGGTCCAGTTCGTCCGGTTTAAACCATGTTGATCCGGTATGCGGATTTATCATTATTCCCTGATTTATGCGGCCCGGGTCGTGAGAGAATTTTTCTGCTGCTTGGGCGAAGCTCATTTCATTGTCAAGGATCAGCTTTCTGATACTGTCGAGATTATTTTCCGTTTTTTTCACGTCGTAGGGTGATACTTTCGGTCTGAGGAGCAGGTGTCTGACGTTGACCTGTTCGCCTCGCCTTTCTATTTTTTGTGCTATATGATATCCTGCCTGTGTCTGGAACACTTCTGATACTTCACCGGGTTTCAGGTTGAAAGCTACTGCTTCGAAGTCGTGGTACAATTCGCCGCGGCCCATAAATCCCAGTTCACCACCGCGCCTTGCCGAACCGGGGTCTTCGGAATACATTATGGCAAGCGTGCTGAAACTTTCGCCCCTGAGTATTCTATCGCGAAACTCATTCAGCCTGCGTTTCACATCCCGTGTCTCTTCCTCGCTGATGGGCGGTATCTTTACAATTTGACCCAGCTGTATAAGGCTTTCAACGACAGGTATCTCATCTTCAGATAAATTGTTGAAATAGCGCTTTACCTCAGAAGGCGTTACCCTGACATTTTTCGTTATTTGCGATTCCATAGCCTGGCTGAGTTCCTGTTCACGCACAATATCGCGAAAGTCATCCTTGATCTCAGCTATGGTCCTGCCATAATAATCCTCAAGCTCTTCTCTCGAACCGATCTGCTGAACGAAGTACCTTATCCTTCTGTCTAACACCATTTCAACATGGTCGTCGGAAACCTCCACGGTGTCAATGATAGCCTGGTTGTAAAGCAGCTTTTGATACAGCGCTTCTTCAAGGACCTCACAAAAGGGGTCGGGCCCCAGATCAATACCCTGCGCCTCATACTGCATCTTATGATTATAAAGGTCGGATTTTAATATTATTGAATTGCCGACAACGGCAATGACCTGGTCAATGACCACTTTATCACGGGCAAAGATCGTATTGCCGCAAATTAATATCAACAAAAGGGTTATAAGAATGAATTTAATATTTTTCAGCATATCATTAATTTTTTCAGGGTTGTTTGAAATTGAAAAAAGGTCATATAAATATTTCAAAGTTGCCTGATTTTATTGCTTCCCGGTATAGTTCGTTCCGCAAATTTTTTATTAACTCCTGTTTTCTTTTGTTCAGTATTATGTTTCTTATGTTATCGATTGCGAAGCTTAACGGCGATTCATTGCCTTGCAGCTTGAGATCATGTATATATAAGAAGTAACGATAATATTGGTCTGAAATTTCAACATATCTGTTATTTCGCAGGAATGTTTGCTGGCTGGAAGTTCTGACGGGCACTTCTCTGAGCACTTCATCAAACACCAGCCATGTATCGGTATCTATAAAATATGTTGCCGCATGTTGAATGCAGTAATTTTCGAGTTTTTCGAGCTCTTCCGGATCATGCGAGCGGCAGAGTTCGCGTGGAATATGTTGGTCAGGAGCATTCAGCGGTACTTTTGCATAGGTTACCTTTGCTATATTTTCTTTCAGCTTAAAGTACTGTTTATGGCTTTCGTAATATTCAGATATCTGGTCATGTTTGACCGTAGTATCGAGGTTTTCGCCGATAAAATGGTTTTCGAAGGCAAATATTATGAGTGAATTTTTGTATTCGCGGATCTTTTTCTCAAAGTCCATTTGTTCTTCTGAAAGGTTTTTCCTGGCAAATTCAACGACGACTTGCTGCCTGACCCAATTATCGACATATCTTCGTACGATGTTAATGCTGTCTTCCTGCGATACATTGGGCGGGACAATATTTTCCAGGTCTGCCCTGTAGAATTTTTCGCCATATGCGGTGGCAATAACCTCTTCATCTACCTTTTTCGGCAAATAGTCGCACGAATAAAGGATGAAAAGGGATAGCGGCACCAGGGCCAATATTTTCACGAATACGGTATGTTTTTTCACGGTTTTTAATTTTTTAGTTTGTTTTTTGGTTTGGGGCATCTTACGCCGAGCGGGGGCTGTCTGTGCCCTGTATTTATACTGCTGTACCCGCCCAGGGCTGTTTGCTGAATGTTATGCCTTTCTTCCCGTAAAATGCCCGGGGGCTCATCGTCACAGCACGGTTTACCGTGCAACATCGCCGGCCGCCTTTTCATGATCATTCAGCAGCATCCCGGTTTTTTACATGCTCTTCTATTTCCGACAAAAGCTTTTCATTTACCCTGACACGGTATTTTCGCCTCAGCTCTTTTATCCATTGTTCATTGAGGTGATCCTGGTAATCGGCTATCACCCTGCCGCGTATCTCATCCATAGGCCTGGGCTGAGGGTCGGGAAGTTCATGAATATGAAAGACATAAACATTGTCGCCGGCTATTATGTGATCGCTGATGCCGGCCTGCAAATCCGTCTTTTCAAATATTGCCTTATCCTGTATTTCATAAACGCTTCTCTCTGCCGATACTTTTTGATGCTCGCCATCATTGAGCTTTTCCATGATGCTCTTATGCGCATCATCCTTCTCTTTGAGGTTTTCGAGCATTTCAGCGACTTTTGCGGCGCTCTCCTCATCAGAACAGATATATATTGTTGCATCTATTCGCTTATCTCCCATATAATTGACCTTATTGTCATTGTAGAATTTTTTCAACCCTGCCGTATCCTTCATTGATCTTGACCAGACCTTTTTATCGGTGAGTTCAAATATCAGTATTCCGTCGTGGTATTCTTTAAGCACTCTTTTAAATTCGGGATATTTTTCTTCGAGCCTTTGGTCTTCAAACTCGAGGATCATGTTATACTTATATGTTTCGTACAATCTGTTGACATAATGTGGTATTGGCATTGGTGTTCTTTTTGTTTGGCGTGCATGCAGGAATTTTGCATAATCTTTTTGCATGATGGTATTTCCGGCAAATTCGAATAACGGCGCATCGAGTGGCGGCCCGTGGGCTATTTTGATATTTTTGACGCCGGCAACCGGGCTTTCTTCCCAAACGATCCTGCGGTCATCTTCGGAAGGTATCTCCCATGCTTTCATGAAGATGGAATTGTCAACAATTTCATAGAAAAGTGACAGGTTTTCGGGATACTCTTTGAAGCCGTATTCTTCTTTTAGCTTGTATATCACTGATCTGAGGCTCTCTTTGAACCTTTGGTCTCTGGTAATCCGTTTTTCGAGTTCGTGGTATATTTCGTCGAAAGGCTTGTGGGGTATTCTTTCGATCAGTTTGATAATATGCCATCCGAGGTCTGTTTTAACGGGTTCGGTGATATTTGTGGTATCGCTCATATTGTGCAGTGCTTCGACAAATTCGGGCAACATTCTGTTTGGTTGTGTTGTTGAGAGCTTTCCGCCTCTTTGTGCTGTTTGTTCGTGTTCGGAATATTCGCTTGCCAGCTGTTCGAATGGTTGGCCTTCAAGGAGTTTTTGATATATTTTGTTGATTTTTTCTTCGGCTTTTTCTTGTTTTTCTGCCGTGTCGTCGGGAGTTGCGTTTATCATGATATGGGCTATTGTCACCTGGCCGAGAGTTGGTTGTTTGTCGGTTACTTTAATAAGGTGGTATCCGTACTGTGTTCTGGCGGGCATGGATATTTCTCCCGGTTTGGTGTTATATGCTTTTGTTTCGAAGGGGTATATTGTCTGGAATGCGGAAAAATCCCCCAGGTCTCCTTCATTACCTTTAGCTGCGGGTTGGTCGCCGCGTGCCGGCCTGTCGCGTGCTGAAGGATCTCCCGAATGGTTTACCGCTAACGTGGCGAAATCTTCGCCTTCCAGGATCCTCTCGCGAAGCTCCATGACCCTGTTATAAGCACTCAGGGTATCTTCGGGCAAAGCATGGCTGGCCACATGGATAAGAATATGCGAAGCACGTATGTCGTATTGCATACGCTCATATGCTTCTTCGATAAGCTCCCTGGTCACCTGTGGGTCGGAAAGGTAAGGCTGCGACAACTCCTGGCGGTACTTCTCCAGCTCTTCAACAAACCACCGGGCGGTGTCCAGCCCGAGCGCACGGGCCTCCTTTATTTTAAGCCTGAAGTTAACGTACATGGCAAGATACTCTTCAGGCGTCTTCGGGTCTGCCACATTCTGATGCATGTTGTTTTTTTCGTATGCTTCAATGAACTCCGACATGGTTATTGTTTCTCCGTTGATCCTTATCAACTCGGGGTCGTCGGCCACCTTTTTAACCGAGCAGTTAAAAAAGAGCAATGCAACAGTTACAATGAGTGAAGTTGAAAATAGTCTTACCATAATTATTCGTTTTTTTTTTTTGATGATTATATAATTTATAATGTTCCAGCAGTCTGTTAATTCAGGTTTTTCAGTAACCTGTTCTTCTGCTGTAGTTTGGTGCTTCGCGTGTAATTGTGACGTCGTGCACATGTCCTTCTCTGATCCCTGCGTTTGTTATTCTGATGAATTTTGCTTTTTTTAGTTCTTCGATATTTTTCGCTCCGCAATATCCCATACCTGCACTGAGCCCACCTACGAGCTGGAGCATGACTTCCGACAGTGTGCCTTTGTATGGCACTCTTCCTACTATACCTTCGGGCACCAGCTTTTTTATATCGTCTTCGGCGTCCTGGAAGTATCTGTCTTTTGATCCTTGCTGCATTGCTTCGAGCGATCCCATACCCCTGTATGTTTTATATTTTCTTCCTTCGTATAGGACTGTTTCTCCGGGCGATTCTTCGACGCCGGCAAACATTGACCCTATCATCACCGATGATGCGCCGGCGGCTATGGCTTTGACGATATCTCCCGAATATCTTATGCCGCCGTCGGCTATTATGGGTATATTTTTGCCTTCGAGCGCTTTGGCAACGTTATATACTGCCGTGAGTTGCGGCATTCCTATTCCCGCTATTACCCGGGTGGTACATATCGACCCCGGCCCTATTCCGACCTTGACGCCGTCAACGCCGGCATTGGCAAGGGCTAAAGCAGCTTCTTTCGTGGCTATGTTGCCGACGATGATCTGCAGGTCGGGAAATTCTTTTCTCACCTTTTTGGTCATTTCTATAACTCCCCCGGTATGTCCGTGAGCCGTGTCAATAACTACGACATCCACATCTGAGCTGACCAGTGCTTCGATACGCCTGATTGTGTCGTGCGACACTCCCGCGGCAGCAGCTACACGCAGCCTGCCGCGACCGTCCTTGCTGGCATTTGGCCTCTCCTTTATCTTTATTATGTCGCGATAGGTTATCAAACCTACCAGATGATTGTCATTGTCAACAACAGGAAGCTTTTCGATCTTATGCTCCTGCAATATTTCCTCGGCATCCTCAAAGTCAATGAACTCGGTAGTGGTTATCAGATTGTCCTTTGTCATGACTTCCGCTACCGGCCTTGAGAGGTTTTTTTCGAAACGCAGATCGCGGTTGGTTATTATACCGACAAGTCGATTATCATCATTTACAACAGGTATGCCGCCGATCTTGAATTCCTTCATTATATTGAGGGCATCGCCAATAAGAGCATTCTCATGAAGAGTTACCGGGTCTATTATCATACCGTTTTCCGAACGCTTTACCTTTTTTACCTTCGCAGCCTGCTCCTCTATGGTCATGTTTTTATGCAAAACACCTATGCCACCTTCCTGTGATATAGATATTGCCATTCGTGATTCGGTAACGGTATCCATTGCAGCCGACACTATGGGTATTTTAAGGTCTATCCGGCCGGTGAGGATCGTTGAAAGATCGGTATTGCGAGGCAATACTTCCGAGTAGGCGGGCACTAAAAGCACATCGTCGTATGTTAATCCTTCGCCCGCAAATTTGTTTTTATCATTTTGCATTTCTTAGGATTTAAATTGAGTGCAAAAATAATGAAAAATTACGTACAAGGGAGGTGTAAAAATTTTTAAAAATTTTGTAGCGGGCGTTTGTTGTTGGTTGATGTGTTGAGGGGTTTGGTTTTGAGAGGTTGTTTTTATCAGGCCTTTTTATGGCTTATTTGCTGCGTGCCTTATGGAAGGCTATGTTTACGAAGGCTTTCCAGAAGTATTTCCAGTCGGTTTGAAAGGGTTTTTTTTGATATGCCAACAGGTATTTTTTTTCGGATTCGATGATCTCTTCGAGGCTGTCTGGCAGGTCGGCATAGTATGGCGGTATGAGTCCGGGGCGGAATTTGCTTCTGAGCCCGAGCAGCTCATCGGGGTACAGGCTTTGAAACTGTTTGCTCAGCGGGCGTATTCCCACAAGCTTAAGGTCTCTTTTAAAAAAGTTATATATCATGGGCAGCTCATCTATCCAGAACTTGCGCATAAACCTTCCCGGGCTTGTGACCCTGAAGTCGTTTTTGAACTTGCCGCCCTTATCGAGCCTGTTCTTTTCATAGATATATTGCTGCAGGTATTCGGAAAAGGGGTACATAGTACGGAACTTATAGACACGTATTATTTTTCCGTTCTTACCTGTTCTTACCATGGGGAAGAACATCCCGTACGATGGTTTGGTGTCGAATGCGGGTTTGCCGGTTTTGCGCACGGCAAAAAAGTGCAGAAAGCCTATGGATTGCTCTTCAATAATTTCAAATCCGCACGAGTAAAGACGCCCCAGGGTCTCTGCATGGCTTATTATCCTGTTTCTGCCGCCGGTAAGCTTGAAATATATCTTCTTGGTGACGGGCAGCTTGGGCATGACCCTTTTCAAAATATAATCGGCCATAAGTATGATGAGGTTTATCACCCTCGGATATTTATTCAACAGCTTTTTATACCGCAACTCAAGGGTTTCGGAGCATCCTATGAAAATGCCCGACTGCGGCAGCTTGCCGTTTACATGCTCGAAAAACTTGTTTATGCGGCGTATGTCATTTATCCTGTTGAGGTTTACCAGGGATTTGATGCCGCCGCGGGGTATCTGTTCTATACTGAAAATTTCGGTGGTAGACAAAACATGTGTCTTGTCAGAATCAAGGTTAGCATACTTAGCTATGAAATGATATACTTTCTCGTTGTAATGGCGGGTGATTAACTCCTTAAGATTAACATACCGGCGTTTATATTCGGGTGTTACGGCTGTTGAGGGAGGCTTTTCATCCAAACCCGGCAACTCCTTGCCCCCCGGCAACAGAAAACTCTTGTCGATCAATCCGAGACGGTATAGTTTTTCAAGAAAATATTCCATAGGCAACTTTTAACAGGTCTGCAAATATAATATTTAATTTTTTTTAAAATACGTAAAAATACCTATCCCGAAACGTCAGCTATTCACAAAAACAATTGCTTAATAAGTTTATATAATTACATATATTATAGTATAATGATTTCAAATAACCGGCTGCACATTATCAGAAATGGCTGTCATGGTAGTTTATAAACCATCTTTTAAGCTTATCTATCTTGAAGATAATATGCAGGTCTTTATCCCTGTAGTTATATATCCATTGTTCGCATTTTTCAATGCCCCACGATCCTGAGGATTTGCCTATCTTGTCGGGTCTGCCGAGGCTGTACATTATTTGTGTTTTCGACATTCCTTTTTCATATTGCCCTCCGGTAATTGTCAATGCCATGGAGTAGCAGTACCCGAATTCGTTCATCAGGAAGTCGATCTTTTGTTCGGGAGCCAGGTTTCTGTATTGCATGGCGCCATATTGCGGTGGGACATACATATAGGTATGCCTGTTTTGACCGCATGATACTACCAGTATTAATAACAAAATGAGTGGGATAAACAATAGAAATTTTTTCATTAGCCAGATTAATATTATTATTGGTTAATACGGAATAAATCTAAGAGGTGTAAAGAAATAACTTACCCTCAGCGACCCCATGAAATAGGCATCGTTATAATCGCTGGCAGGCCTTGTAAAGCCGTCGATATAATCGGTAAATGTTTTCCTGTGCCCTATGTCGAACGCTATTCTGAAATTTTCGTTTAAAGTATATATAACTCCCACACCCATGGGTATGGCGGGCTGTATCTTGCTGAACGTTTCTTCTTCGTATGTTTCGGGGTTGGGGACGGTTAGCTGCGGGTCGTGATAGAATACCCCGAATCCGATAAATCCGTATATATCCCATGGTGAGGTATATGAATAGTGCGGCAGGAAATGTTCTATTGTAACGCTTAGCTCAAATATTTCATTATTGAAATAGAAGTCACGCCTGAACCTTGCTGTTTCTTCCGGTGCGAGGCTGTCGGCAGCGTGCATTCGTGCATAATGGAATGATGAGGTTACTGCCCATCTGAGGTCGAAGCGGTATCTGAAGAATGCCCCTGCGTTCAGGTCGGTGGTTTCCCAGTGGGTACCCATAAATGACGGCAACCCCGTACCTATGTTGGTCAGCGAATGCGACGTGCCGCCCAGTATGCCTACCTCATAACCCAGCCGCAGGAAGAGCAGTGAATAAAGCGAAGGATATAAAGGAGGAGGCTGACTGAAAAGAGATGCCGAGCCGCCCTTCAGATGACCCGCGTCAGAAAAAGAAGTAACACCGGAAAATGAAGAATTGCCACTAAACAACCCGTCACCGGCATGCCCCGAAAAAACTACGGGAAACCCCGCTAAAAATATTATAAGAAAACAGTAACGAATATTTTTCATAGCTATCAATAATTATTAATACACATTAAAATTTGTTGACCGCCTTATGGCACTTAATAAAACGATCAAAAACATGATGTTCAAACCCTGAAAATCAAAAACTGGCGGCACAATCTGCCATAAAACGAAACAGAGGGCTTATCAGCATGACCCGATCCGGCAACCCTGTCGCAGTAATGTGCGAAAAAATTTAGCATCGTTAATGAACGATCCTGTACAAAAAATCAAATTTTCAAAGATCAACATTAATTTAATGCAAATTGATACGTAATTTTACGTTTTCTGTAAACAAGCCCTTTATAAAAACATAAAATGACGATAAGAAAAATTTTTTGTTTGATAAAAAATTTATTTAAAACTCCAAAGATATAATATTTTTTTTTCAGATAAAAAAAAACACGCTTGATTTTTTATAAAAACCATTAAACTTCAATTTTTTTGCACCATTTATTTTTTTGTTTTTTAAAAGTTATATTTTTGTTTTTCAAAAATAGCAAAAAATAGAACTGTCGTTAAATCTTATTTATGATAAAGGATCCGGGACTTCACTGGTATGCTGTATACACGCGTGCACGATGGGAGAGGCGTGTAGGTGATTTGCTGGGGCAGTCCGGGTTTGTTTATTACCTGCCTATGTACAGGACTTTACGTGAGTGGAGCGACCGGCGCAAACGCGTAACGTTACCGCTTTTTCCCTCCTATGTTTTTGTAAAGATACGCGGCAGGGAATATATGAAGGTTCTGGAAACGCCCGGGGTAGAAAGGATAATATGCTTTGAGGGGAAGCCCGTGGCGATACCCGAAAGCCAGATAGATGCCGTGAAAATGCTGCTGAGCAAAAATGTCGGCATAGAAACACCCGACGTAAACCCCGGCCCGGGCGATGAAATTGAAATAGCAAAGGGAAGCCTGAAAGGTCTCAAAGGTGAAATGGTCGAATACCGCGGCAAAAGAAAAATAGTACTCAGGCTCGATGCAATTGACAAATCAATAGTAGTTCATATCCCGCCAAGCTGGGCGAAAATTATCCGCAGGAAAGAGTAGAAGGGGGAGAGCGGAGGAGCATGAGAACTAAGGGAACGGAGAGACTGAGGGACTGAGGGGCTTAGGGACTTAGGGCCTTAGGGACTGAGAGAACTTAGGGAACTGAGAGAACTGAGAGAACTGAGAGACTGAGGGACTGAGGGACTGAGGGACTTAGGGACTGAGAGAACTTAGAGAACTTAGAGAACTTAGAGAACTTAGGGAACTTAGAGAACTGAGGGAACTTAGGGAAGTTTGGGTTATTTGTGGTTAAATTTTTACCACGAGAAAAAAATAATAAAAAAATAAGTAAAAACACTTGCTTTTTTATAAATAATGAGTAATTTTGCTACTCATTCTGTTTTTATATACATATATAAAGAGATAATGATCGACACCCTTGTAACGTCGAAGACCCGTGTAAAGCTGTTGCTTAAGTTTTTTCTGAACTACAACACCACGTCGTGGCTTCGGGATCTTGAGAACGAGTTTGGCGACTCCACCAATGCCATACGCCTGGAGCTCAACCGTTTTGAGAAGGCGGGCATGCTCGACTCATTCAGCAAGGGCAACAAGAAGATATACCGTGCCAACACCGGCCATCCCCTCTTCAATGACATCCACAACATCATAATGAAATATGTGGGCATCGACCGCCTTGTCGAAAAGGTTATAAGCAACATCGGCGAGCTGCACAGTGCTTACCTTACCGGCGACTTTGCCCGTGGCAAGGACAGCCCCGTCGTTGACCTTTTGCTTGTGGGTGAAAACATTGACAGGGTCTATTTGTTGAAGCTGGTGGAAAAAGGCGAAAAGATGATCAGCCGTAAAATAAGATATATTATACTTCACCAGGAAGAGCTGAAAGACTATATGGATGAAGTAAATAATGCCCTGCTTTTATGGCAGCGAGACAATAAAAAATAGCTGCTTTCCGGGCAGCTTTTCAAAGACGTCATGAAAGCCCTGCAATACGGAATTGGCGGGCTTTACATGATGCTAGGTCGCATAGAAACATGTGACTGAGAGGGCGGAGCTGTGGAAGGGTGAACACTGTTTTAGCGGATAATCTCGGATAAATCCCCAAAAAAAACAATCCACAGATTAACCCCGTTGGATAATATAATAAAAAAAGAATGGGTTGAAAAAGAAAACATCCAACAGGGTTCACCCCGTGGAATAAAATATAATTTCAACGAAAGGTGCTGTATAAATTAT
>PWJZ01000084.1 GCA_003559855.1 Bacteroidales bacterium | reverse complement strand
TTCACGAATAAAAAGAAAGCCACGAATTCACGAATTGTTTTTTGTTTGCCACGAATTCACGAATAAAAAGAAAGCCACGAATTCACGAATTGTTTTTTGTTTGCCACGAATGCATAAATTGAGTACAATTTTATTCATTATTTTATTCGTGCATTCGTGGCTTATTTATTCATTTACTCGTAGCACATCAAAATATTATTTAGCCTGGGAAAGCCGGAATTGTTTTGGATTTCTCAGTATTGCATTTATCTTTGCATCTAAAACCAATAAGAACTCATCCCCCAAACCTTCTCTTTTATCATTATACCAGTTAGCTGCTTCTATTGCATCTAATTCCGCAAAAGGCTTAATTATGAGTTTATACATCAGAACTGCCTCTTAATTTTGGCTTTCACTTCATCCCAACAGGAGCCTTCATTTGGATTATTTTTATGAGCCTCAAGCCTGTCATCCAGTAGCTGTTTTGTTTCTGATGGCAATTCCAATTCTTCATATTTTTCAGCAATACTGACCCAGATGGCTTCAACCATCAGTATGCGTTCGGGAACGCTTAATTTTAATATTTCTTGCATCACGCGTGTTATAGTACAAATTTAAGAATTTTTTTTTAAACTTAAATTCTGCTTCCATTTCCCTGCTTTAAAATTTTCTCCGACACAAGAAATACGGCCGGCTTTTTTGAGACGGGGTTTTGTTCTACTACAACTATTGTTTTATAAACATCTTCTATATCTTTATAATTAAGGACTTCTTCCGGTAAGCCTTTTTTATGGATTTTACCGTCATTGAGCATAATAAGATAGTCGCAATACTCACCGGCAAGGTTCAGGTCGTGGATTATCATCAGTATCGAGAGGTTCATTTCCTGGCTGAGCTTTTGGATAAGATTCAATATCTGCACCTGGTGTGTAATATCAAGGTGTGATGTAGGTTCATCAAGAAGCAGCAGTTGGGGTTGCTGAGCCAGAGCCCTTGCAATGTTGGTAAGTTGTTGCTCGCCACCGCTTATTTTTGACATGAACTTGTCCTTTAAATGAAAAACATTGGTAAGCTTCATGTATTCATAAGCTATGGTGTAATCTTCGGAGGTTTCAAAAAACCGTAACTTTTTTCTGTGCGGCAACCTGCCCATTAACACATAGTCTTCAACAGTAATGTCCGTAGCGCTGATATGCTGGGAAACCACAGCCATATGTTTTGCTTTTTCCCTGAAACTCATCGAATGAACAGATTTGCCGTCAAGAAAAACGCAGCCAGATTTAACATCCAGCTCTCCGGTTATTCCCCTGAAAAGCGTGGTTTTGCCTGAGCCGTTGGGGCCAACGATACCGGTTAGCATACCACGTTCTGTTTCAAAGTTTATGTTCTTCAGAACAAACTTTTCGTAGCCGCATGAAAAATCCTCTATTTTTAAAAAAGCCGGCATAGTTTAGCTCATTTTAAAATTTGATTTTGACCTGCTCAGTATTACAATAAACATAATTCCACCTGCCATACCTGTTATAACACCTATGGGCAGTTCGTTGGGTGAAATAATTGTACGGGCAATGGTATCGCAGATTATCAGGAATATGCCACCGCCCAGAAACGAACCCGGCAACAATATTCTGTAATCTGACCCCGCAATCAACCTTATCAGGTGGGGTATTACCAGCCCCACAAAACCTATTACACCGGCGGCTGCAACACAAACACCGGCCATCAGTGAGGCTATTACAAATAATATACGTATAGAGGCTCCGGTATTGATTCCCAAATGTTTTGCGTTTGATTCACCAAGGCGTAAAGCATTCAATGTGCCTGAGAAAAAAGCTGATGTTACAAGCCCCGTTGCAGCTATTATCAATGTTATCCTTATAAGCAACCTGTTCGGTTCATCAAGCGAACCCATCATCCAAAAAACAATACTGTGGAGATTTTCAGAAGTTGTAACAGCCATCAGAAACATCATGGCTGCTGAAGCCACGAAACTAACCATCACACCGATGAGCAGCATATTGTTTATATTGATGTTTCCATGGCGAATACCCAAAAAATAAACCAGGAAGATGGTTAATAAGGCACCGGCAAATCCTGCAGCAGGTAAAATGAAGGCTCCGAAAACCGCCGGAAGTGCAAAAACTATTGCCAGGGCAACACCCATGGCGGCACCACCGGAAATGCCCAAAGTGTACGGCTCTACCAACGGATTACGGTATATTCCCTGCAAAATCGCACCCGAAAGGCTCAACCCGCCTCCAACCGCTATCCCCAACACTATGCGTGGCAACCTTATCTGGTTTAATACCACATACTCTATGCCTTCTTTATCACGAAAGATCCCGGGAATATCAAATATTGAAATACTCAGTTCACCTGTGGTTAAACCAACAAGAAAGGTTATTACTCCAAGCAGGATAAGCGTTGAGAGAAATATAATCCATCTGAGGTATTTTTTGCGCATCCCTTTTTGTTTAATTATAAGTTATTTAATTATTGTTGGCTTAAACTGCGCCAATTTTGGATCTGAATATGTTGAAAAAGTAAAATAATGTTATATCCCGCTGATTTCGCTGATAAACGCAGATTGAAAATTCATGATAATGAATATTGTTTTCTGCGAAAATCTGCGTTATCAGCGGGATAACATATTTAAAAACAGGTTCAACTTAAAAAACTTTCTTAAAAATAAACAAACTTAATAATTTCCTCGACAGTATCCACAAAAGATACGGGTGTCGGGCTGCATGCGTTATCTGCATCAATAAGAAATATCTTATTATTTTCGGCGGCTTTCAAGCCCGTATAGCTTTCCCAGTTCTGCTTCTCTTCTTTGCCGACAAGGCCCATCAACACGATCAAAATAACATCCGGATTTCTGACCAGGACGGTTTCGCGGGTGATTGTACCTATATTAATACCGGCTGCAATATTAATTCCTCCCGCCATTGTTATGTAATCATCCATAAAAGTGTGCGGAATAACAGCAAATAAAGGTTTGACACCCAATTGCATAAAAATTTCCGGCTTGCTGTTTTCAGGGATCTGTTTCCGGAGGCTTTCCAGCCTTGATTTTTCCCGGTTTACAATCGAGGCTGCCAGTTCTTCCCTGCCTGTTATTTTTCCTAATAAAACAAACTGTTCGCATATCTCCCGAAATGAAGCAGGAGTGTCAAACACTTTTACATTAATGCCGAGTTTTTTCAGAGCTTCCAAATCTCTTGCCGGTGTCAGATCGGTGGTTATTACAACATTGGGTGATAAAGATAAAATTTTCTCTACATTAACATTCATTTGGGAGGCAACAACATGTTTGCCGTCATCTATTGCCTGCTCACAAAAACCTGTGCTACCAACAAGATTATCCTGTGCTTCCAGTAAATAGATCATTTTGGTAAGTGAATGGGCAAGCGAAACAATGCTCTTTGTCTGACTATTAACAGTTAGAACGCAGCAAAAGAAAAATACAAATATTAAATATAAACGGTATTTCATCTTTTTATAAAAACCAATCAATTTTTCAACCCATCAACACATCAACCCATCAATCCATAGATCTCTTTCCACTGTTTCTTACTCATTTTGGCGCCGGTTCCTTCTATGACTTTACCTGCCATTATTGAAGCAATCTCACCGCATTTTTCCAGGCTGTAATCTTTGACCAATCCAAATAAAAATCCTGCAGCATAGGCATCACCTGCACCTGTAGTATCAACAACATCAGCTATAACAGGATCAATTTTATGTGTTTCATTGTTTTTACCAACCAATGAACCATGCTTTCCGGTTTTAACTACTGCTATTTCACACTTATCGGAGATATCACGCAGTGCCTCTTCAGGTTCCTTGCCCGTAAAGGATCTGGCTTCCTCTTCATTTGCAAACAAGATATCAACATAGTTTTTTACCCAATTTGTCAACACACCAATATTCTCTTCAACTACATTAAAACTTGCCAGATCCAATGAAATTTTCAAATCATTTTTTTTTGCAAGTTCAAAAGTTTTCTGCAACAGGCTGTGATTTTGCAGCAGGTATCCTTCAATGTGCAGATAATCATAACCTTCAAAAAACTCACTTTTAAGGTCGCCGGCGTCTAATTCGAGTGCAGCACCAAGATATGTGGCAAAGGTTCTTTCAGAATCGGGTGAGATGAAGACTAATGCATGGCCGCTTTGATTTTTTCCGAAAAGCAATTGCTGGGCAATCTTTTGCCGTTTCAGATCTTCAATAAAGAAATTTCCAAGATCATCTTTTCCGACTTTGCCAATAAAACCGGTGTTAACACCAAGGCGTGCAAGTCCGTGAACAGTATTAGCCGCTGAACCTCCGCTTGATTTTACTTTTTCCAAACCCTCGCATTTAAGTGCAACCTTTTGAACCTCATCTTCGTCAACCAGCTGCATACTTCCTTTCGGAATATTTAGCTCTTCCAAAAGATTGTCATTTTCAAGGCGCACCATTATATCTACAAGCGCATTACCTATTCCTATTACTTTTTTCATAATTTTTCATTTCCCTGAAAAAAAACAGATATCAAAATATAACAAAAAGTCAAAGATACATAAATTTTGAGTGATCAAACAACAATGCTGTATGACGGATTCAGTATATTATTAGAAACTGTCATGATAAATGATAATATATTTTTAACCGGGATAATTCGTTGCATCTGCTATCTTAGTTGGAAGATATCCTTTCAATATTGCCTCGCGAAAATTCAGCTTGTTGGTTTTTTATGCCAGCAAAATAATAACTTTGCAAAAAAAGAGATAAACATGGATAAAAGACTGGAACTTTTTGGGAAGCTGCTCAGGATAATGGATGATTTAAGGGAGAAATGCCCATGGGATAGAAAGCAGACTTTTGAGACTCTGAGGCATTTGACAATAGAAGAGACCTATGAACTGGCAGATGCCATAATTGAGAAAAATCCTGATGAAATAAAAAATGAGCTTGGTGATCTATTATTACATGTTGTATTTTATGCCAGGATAGGTTCGGAAGCGGGTGATTTTGATATTGCAGACGTACTACAGGTTATTTGCGACAAGTTAATTTCCAGGCATCCTCACATATTTGGTGATACCAAGGTAAGTTGTGATGAAGAGGTAAAGAGTAACTGGGAGAAGATCAAGATGAAACAGGGATGTGCCAGGGTTTTATCGGGTGTGCCTGTATCTTTGCCGGCTATGGTTAAAGCATACCGTATACAGGAAAAAGCCAGGGGAGTGGGTTTTGACTGGGAAAAACCCTCCCAGGTCTGGGATAAAGTGTTGGAAGAGTTGAACGAGTTAAAAACCATTGCCGAGGAGGATAGCCCGGATAAAGACATTGAAGGAGAGTTTGGTGATCTTCTTTTTGCACTTATTAATTATGCACGCTTCATTGGCGTTAACCCTGAAAATGCCCTTGAGAAAACAAACAGGAAATTTATTAAGCGATTCGAATACCTTGAGAGGCAGGTTAAAGAAAAAGGCAAGGACATGAAAAAAATGTCATTGAAAGAGATGGATGTGTTCTGGAATGAAGCGAAAAGTAAAGAATGAGAAAACAGGTAAGAGAGTTTTATTGATGTTTTGTTTCGTCGCTTTCTCTGGTTTTCACCGGTTACTTTTTATGTTTACAAAGATTTTTTGACAATTTATTGCCGGTACCGGGCAATTTATTTTTTACCCGATACGATTTCAATGCCTTAAGTATGCGTTTTGCTTTTTAATTGTGACCTTTTGCCCTTGCTCCATATCGTTTTTATCTTGTATAAGGGCTTGTAGGGCAAGGGATTGCATCATGTTTTTTCCCTGGTTTTCCTTGATTGAATTCATAAATTATTGATATTTCATGCGCACCTCCTGTTGAACCCAACAGGTTTGAAATTGTAAAATCATAACTATAACCAACGCGAAGTCCCTTTGTTCTTAAAGCTGCCATCAAAACAACTGCATCATTGTTGAATGTTCCGTGTATTGGGTTGTTGAAAATTGGTATACCTCTGTATTGCAGGCCGATCGAAATCGGTTCTTTAGTCCAGTAGGTACCAATGTCGAATTGGTTGAAGGGACCTTGATTCTTATATAAGAAAATGATCGAAACACTTTCTTCAGTTACGCCTGCGAAAGGCTTGTTAAGCTTAAACCTGTACCCGCCGTAGAGCGATGTTTTCAATGGTATATTGCTTTCCTGGTTTGTCATTGACTGGTCGGGTGTCATAAGATGGTCAAAAGTAAATCCAAGCCAAAGGTCTTTTGTATATGCAAGCAGCGAGACGGAAGCATCAAAATAACCTATTCTGTAAAGATCGAGAGATGTTTGCGATGTAGCATAATTATCGCCCTCAAGATTTAACTGATCGCCAAAAATGAGCTTGCCTTCATTTATTGTACGTTGTGAATAGAGAAAGTGTAATCCGGGTCGCATTGTCCAGTTTTGATTAACTTTAAAATTATAGGAATACAAAATGCCGGCGTTAGTAGTTGCAAGGTTGGCACTGCCAGCCTGGTCGCGGAAAAGCAGCAATCCAACCCCGCTATTATAGTCATGAAAATAATGGTCAAAAGCAAAAGCATACGTTACAAATGTGCCGGAAAGTTGAGGCCACTGGTTGCGGTAATTCAATGCTATACGACTGCCGTCGGTAGCTCCGGTAAATGAAGGCGCAAGATACAAAGGTGCCGCATAAAACTGGGAAAACTGGGGCGCCTGTGCCTTCAAAACATTTGAATGACTCAAGGACAACATTATCACAATCATCATCAATGACCGTAATAAGTAAGAATAATAATATTTGCCGAAAAAACTAAACATCAGTTATTTTTTTTCTTTTTAGATTAATTATTGAATTTAATTCTGCATATAGTTATATTTAATTAATAAATTAATTATCGTATTACTGTTACATCACCTGTTTCATCAATCTTTTTTCCGTTATGGCATTTGGTATTTAATCTCCAGACATAAACGTCCATGGTAACTAACTTGTCGCGATAATAACCATCCCATCCTTTATTAATATCCGTTGTTCTGAATACAAGTTCTCCCCAGCGGTTATAAATTTCCAGTATGTAATTGTTTACATCAATACCGTCGTAGATCGGATGAAAAATGTGATTTGAAGGGTCATTGGGATTATAATGCCCTCCTGTTGGGCCACTCTTTTTAGGCTTAAAAGCATTCGGAAAAACAATTTTGCATACTTCTTCGGCTATAGCGGCATTTTGTTTGGTTATCTCGTCAAAACACTGAGGATCGGTATCGGATCCAACCCTGAGTGTTATGTCATAGCTTCCCGGTTTGTTGTAAAAATGCTCCGGTTCATAATCCCAAGAGATGGTACCATCTCCAAAATCCCATTCGTAAGTAATTCCGAGGCTGGAAAGGTTTATCAGCTGAACAGGTTCAAATGGCAATTGAACTACTTGCGGTTCAACCCTGAAATTAGCAATTGGTGGTTCGTAAACCTTAATAATACTTTTCGCTGAATCAACCCCTCCTTCACCGGTCACTTTTAAGGTCACTTGATAAACTCCCGGGTTTTCAAATACGTGCGATGGATTCTTTTCATTAGAATAGTTGCCGTCATCAAAATCCCAGAAGAAATAAAAACCATATTTCGATTTATTCGTAAATTGTACTTCAAATGGAGGACAACCCGATGCAGAAGGGCTAAACCCTACTACCGGATAGGGTGAGGAGATGGTAACTTTTTGCTGAATATTATCATAACAATAATCATTATATACCTGTAAGTCAATATAGAAATGCCTTGTTGCATAATCGCCGCTTTCCCAGATAAAAGTATGTTCAAAAGGATCGGCGTTTTGGGTTGTGAAACTTGTTCCGTCATCCATATCCCAATCGTAGGACCAATCGCCCTCGCTGGAGTAATTATAAACGGTTACTGTTTTTGACGGAAATATCTGGTCATGTGGTAAAGCTTCAAAATCGGCTATTGGCTGCGGATAAATGGTTATTATTTTTTCAACCGAATCTTTGCATCCGTATGATGACTCAGCGAGCAGTTTCACATCAATGAGAAGATCTTCATTACCTTCGTTAAAAAATGTATAGCTTGGGTTTACATTAGTGGATGTTGCTTGATTCCCGAAAGACCAAAAATATGTATCTGCCAGTTTCGAATTGTTTATAAAGTTAATATTTAGGGGTGTACAGCCTTTATAATCGCCTGTTTCGGTTGTATAATCAGCCTTTACTTCGGGGTATACTGTAATATTGCGGCTGGCTTCTTCTGAGCAGCCCCACTGGTTGGAACCCGCCAGGTATACATTATAAGTATATGGCTGGCTGCCGGTGTTTTGAAATAAATGGTTGAAATATGCCTGAGAAGTATTCGATTTATTATTGCCAAAATCCCATTCATAATGGTCAACGCCAATCGATTGGTTTTCAAACAAAACATTCAATGGTGAACAGCCATCTGTAACATCTGTATCAAATGCTACCTTGGGTTTGGGAAAAACCGTAACCGGCTTGGCTACAGTAGCTTCACAACCATATTGTGAGCCAACGTGCAGTTCTACGTGGTAATCTATGGTTGCAGTGTGAGAATTGTTGAAAAATGTATTTTCAGGTTCTGCTTTATTTGAATGATTTCCATCGCCAAAGTTCCATTGATAAAAATCAGCACCTTCGCTCAAGTTCTCAAAAGCAACAGCCAGAGGATGGCATCCTTCCATGTTTTCAGCCGTAAAATCAGCTTCAATATCAGGATAAACTGTTATAGTTTTTTCATGATTATCATTACAACCATAAATATTGGATATTTCCAGTTGCGAATTGAATGTGCCGGTTCCTGTTTCTGCCGGTTGAACATAAGTATGTGATATGTTGCCTTTTGTAGTTGATGTTTGCCCATCGCCAAATGTCCAGAGATAATTATAGTTGCCTCCAACGGACAGATCACCGAATACTACATTATGAGGAGAACAGCCGGTATGCTTGTCAGCTTCGTAATAAGCTTTTGGTACCGGATGAACGGTAATATTAAGCGAAAGGGAATCCTTGCAACCATATTTTGATTCGATGGTCAAAGAAATGGTATAATAAGCATTTTGTTCATGATCCGAATTGTGAAAAACATGAGTGTGTTCAGGATTATGATTGGTGGAGGTGTTGACGTCGCCGTAATACCACATATAAGGGGTGGATCCTGTAGCACCTGAAGAATTATTGTAGATGGTTACCTCTAAGGGATGACAGCCTGACGTTTCTGAAACAGTAAAATCTGCCGTTATCTCAGGATATACCACTATGATGTTTTGCATTGTCGTGTCAGTACAGCCGTATTGATTCTTTATGATTAACTCGGGGTTCAAACTGTCGGAAAAGTTGCTTGTATTATGATATGTATGATATATGCTTCCAGGGTATGTTGTTACATCATGGCCATCACCGAAGATCCAGTTGTAGGATTCACCACCTATGCTTTGATCAATAAAATCGACCGTCAGAGGAGAACAGCCCTGGTTTACAGGCATGTGAAAAGCAGCTTTTGGTTTGGGGTGTACTGTTAATTGCTTTGTGGTTGAATCAACGCAGCCGTAATCTGACTCCACCGTGAGTGTAATATCATATTGCTTGTTTTCAGTATGGCTGTAATTGTAGAATTTTCTTGTTATGCTTTTCTGTGAAGATGTGCCCCCATCTCCAAAATCCCAGTGATAATAAGATGCACCGCTTGAATTGTTTTCAAAAGTTACTTCGAGCGGATGGCAGCCGTTGCCGGTATCTGTAATATTAAAATCGGCTTCTATTTCAGGGTAAACAGTGATCTGGGCAGATGTGGTATCCTCGCATCCCTGTTCATTTATAACGGTTTGGATTACAGTATGAGTTACCGGCATACCGGTTAGATTTTTATAGTTATTAATGACCTCTTTTGAATTGTCATAGTAACTGGTGCCGTCGCCGAAATCCCAGTGAACGGCTTCTGCTCCCACGGCATTGTTATAGAAAACAACTTCATGAGGGCTGCAGTATGAACTTTTATCTACCGTAAAACCTGCTTCTAATATCGGATAAACAGTGATCTCTATTGATGCGGTGTCTTCACAGTTATACTCGGAAGTAGCAGTAAGTATAACATCAAATACAGCTTTTTCGGTCGAACTTGGGTTGTTAAAAATATGTTCCGGGCTATGCTTTGAAGATGTTCCTTGCTGATGGCCAAAATACCAGTGATAAGATGCAGCACCTTCCGAAATGTTCGAAAAATTAACTTCCAGCGGGTTACAACCCTCAACGGCAGAAGCTTGAAAATCAGCTTTCAGATATGGATATACTACGGCTTGCCTTATAAGTGAGTCGCTGCATTCATATTCGTTGAAGGTATAAAGTTGTATGTTAAAGGTATTAGGCAATGATTCGGTATTTTCCAGCAGATAAAATATTGTATCTTCATTTATTTCGGTTTGACCCGTGCCGTCATCAAAATCCCATATATGTGAAGTAGCCCCGACAGAGGTGTTTGTAATTTCCATATAATAAGGGTTGCAATGTGAGGGCGGATCAAACTCAAAACCGGACTTTACATATGGCTTAACGTTTATATTAACTGTGTCATAATCAATACATCCATGTTCCGACAATGCTTTCAGAATAACCGTATAAGTTGTGTCCTTATCGGAATAATTATGAAATGTATGAGTTGGTTCTATATTCGTCGTAGAACTTCCATCGCCAAAATCCCATAGAAAGTTGGATGCTCCTTTTGAATTATTTTCGAATGAAACGGTTACCGGTGAGCAGCCGCTGATATCATTATTGACTATTTCAGCTCGAATTTCGGGCATTACAACAATATTTGTAGCCATTGTATCTCTGCAAAATAAATTTCTTCCAACGAGCATCAACTCGTAAATAGCAGGTTCGTCATCATCGTTTGTGTAGATATGGGTTATAGTATCTGCTCCTGTTGTTGATGTTTGTCCGTCTCCAAATCGCCATGAATAGTTTTTAACACCCATTGATTGATTGTATATGGTTGCTTCAAAAGGTGAACAACCTGTTGCTTCTTCGATTGTATATAGGCTGATGACAGGGTCTATGAGATTAATGGTAACATAAGCCGAATCAACCATTTGACAGGCTCCGCTGGCGATCACCTTATATACTATTGAGTGAGGAGGAGTAGCTATAGGTGTCGGGCTTGTGGGATCATCCAGGTGATCGGGGGGATCCCAGATATAGTTAACACCACCTGATGCTATCATTTGAAAAGAATCGCCGTGGCAACCGAGCAGCATATTCGTGCCGCTTATATGGGCGTCAACATCAACCTCGTTAAAATCTGAGAAATAGCCGTACATCGTTCCGGTTGCCGCACCTCCGTTAATAATACCCAGATGAAAAACATCTGAAGTATTTTGTATATGACTGGCTACGCCAACAGGAATAACTCCCGTGTTGAACTGAAATTCCCCAACAAGCCAGTTAGGATTTCCCAACACATATTGAAAATCATTGGCATTTATCAGATTAGGGTCTCCATTAAGTATAAAACTGTCTTCTGCACCGGCACGCACCAATATGTTTAAAAAGAAGCTTTCGCCCTTTGATCGTGTGAAAGATACTTGTGTTGAACCTGTACAGACATTAATCGGAGGCAATACTGCAGCACCCATTTCACAGCCAAAGCCGCCAATATGATACACATATGCAGGGTAGCTGGTTTTTATATGATATGCTTTCTTTTCAAATTCATATCGGAATACTTCAGTTTCATGAATGGTAGTTTCATAAACATCATCAATGTATATTTCCGTATTATCATGCGTTCCGATTACATAAAAATGTTCATAAGCCGTAAGATAACCTTTCATTGCAATATATTCGGTGCCAATAAGGTCGGTAGGTATTATCTGATCGCCTACTACATCCTTGCATCCTCCCTGACCCGGGTGAGTAAGTGCATCTATTGAATCGTCACTTGATATGACTGTGATAGGGTGGGTTGATTCTACCTTGGTGCCTCCAAGATGCATATCTGCCTTTTGACCGGTACTTTCGTAATCATCAGGTACCACCGAAAAAGATTGTCCCCGATTCAAACTGACCGTAAAAGATACACCCGCGGGCCTGTTTGGGAAAACCGGTTTGGTGGGTGTAATGGTAACGAGGGTGTTGTCTTGTGTAGCAACAATATCAATTGAAGAAAACGGCCTGGGGCTGTAGCTTGGAGAATTATCCCAGAAATTTTGAAAAGGCACATAAAACTCTTTGCCAAGGGCGTTATCGCCTTTCAAAGCATAAATGTCGGGATTGTTGGGCGTTGAAATTTCATAATATGCTGTTATGTTATTGGTTGCTTCGATAAGTATCCCCCGGTTCAATATATTGTTAGGAGGGTAGTTGCGAATGTCATTGAAAAGATTGGTCATATCAACCGTTCTGGTTTCATTGGCCTCCATATCATGAACAATTGGAGCAAATCCGGGATTAGCCGGCATACGGATGGTAACCTGAGACGGCAAATTCAATGAGGAAAATCTTATATTGAAAGCCAGCCTGTTGCCGTCGTGCCCTGTGGTAACATTTGGGGCTACAAACCAAAATTCGGTATCTGTCTGGGCATAACTACGGAAAGTTGCCAGGGAAAATAAAAGCAGACAAATTACAACAATTCTGGTTCGCATTTCAATTAAGATTTTATGTTTTTTTTGATCGTTTTTTACCTCCAAAAAGTACCCTTAATAATCCAATCAAATATAGATAAGGATCAATAAATAATAATACGTAAAAACACCCAATTTTCCGGCCTCACTCCTCCGTAGAAACACCTAAAAAAAATAGTTGCAACACCTATAAGACCATGAGCATCTTTTTTGTTATTTTATGGTGTTATAAAAGGCTTAAGATTAAGCGACGGCACAGATGAATTTTCAGTTTGTTCAGTTGAGGTTAAAAACCTGAACAAACTGAGATATCATATTAAATTTTTAAATAAATGAAAAACCTTAATTTGTTTAGTTAAATAACATAAAATCATGCAAAGGATGCGTTCATATTTAATATCAATAATTTTACTTTTCGTAATCACAAAAGTTTTGCCGGCCCAGGAGATATTGTTTTATGAAGATTTTTCCGGTGGTTCAATGCCTTCGGGCTGGGTGCAGGAATATGTGCACCTTAGTCTGGATTGGGACATCAGGCAGGGTGCCGGTTATGTTGGACCCGGCAATATCGGGGTTCCCGACACTGCGGCAGTTGGCGATTATAATGCAACATTTCAAAAACAAGGTAATTATGGTGAAATCACTAAATTGATAACACCACCCATAAATATGGAGTTTGCGGTTGAACCCGAATTAAGGTTTTGGCATGCTCAATTGCCTATGGTAGGTCAGGATGAGCTTAAAGTTTATTACCGTGAAGGAACGGAAGGTGACTGGATAGAGATTGCCCATTATGCATCAAGTACGGGGGAGGAAGAATGGATGGAGAGGTTTATATTTCTGGAAACAGAATCCGATGAAACTTACATTGCTTTTGAAGGTATTAATGGCTGGGGAATGGGAGTATGTATAGATGGTGTTACTGTTATTGAAACAGGTATATTAGAAAAGTATCTAACGAACATAAACACCGTTATGGCATCATCTGACAGAATAGCCGCAGGCACCGATAATAATGATATATTGAGAACAGAGTTCAGGGTTTATGGAAATACGGGAGATTTTATACTTGAGGAATATACGGTCAATTCTCTTAATACTGATGATGATGATATAAAGAACCAGGGTGTCAGGCTGTTTTTAACCAGTGAGAAAGACTTCCATACTTCAAATCAAATATCTTACAGTGGTGTTAATTTTGTAAATGGTGTGGCCGAATTTACCGGGCTTAATGTTGATCTGCCTACGGGTTATTCTTATGTATGGGTAACGTATGATATAAAAAGTGAAGCCGGAAACTTAAACATAGCAAATTGTTTTATTCCTGAAGAGGGTATTCTGGCAAATGATACGCTTTATCCGCCTGAAAACCACAATCCTTCCGGTTTCAGGCTGATATATCACACCGTTTTTTATGATGATTTTGATTATGACAAAGGGTGGGAGCTAAGTGGAGAATTTGAGCGTGATGAGCCACAGGGTTTGGGCGGGTATTCTCCTGTATATCATGGTAGTGGAGGACAACCCGGTGCATGTTATGCTTTTGCCGGTACAAATGTTTTGGGTACTGACCTTACGGGGCTGGGCAATTTCCCCGGAAATTATGAACCTAATCTTGGAGACAGGGAATATCAAGCAGTATCGCCTCTTATAGATTGTTTCTATTATGATGATATAGTGTTAAGCTTTCATGGTTGGATCAATGTCTATATTTCAGGCTATATTGACAAAGCTACGATTGATGTAAGCACGGACAACGGTGAGTCATGGGAGGAAGTCTGGAGAAACACCTTTTTTCATCAGATAGCTACCTCATGGACTCAGAAAAACATATCGCTTCCGCAGTTAAATCGTCAGGATAGTGTCAGAATAAGGTTCACACTTGGACCAACAGGCGATTTTCATAATTATAGCGGATGGAATATTGATAACCTGTTTATTTCCGGCAGTCATATTACAAAAGATGTTGGTGTTACCGACTGGCTTTATCCAAATTATGGTTGCGGGCTAACAGGCGAAGAAGAAGTGGCAGTGGTAATCAGGAATTTTGGCGCACAGCCAAGTCCTGAAAATATACCGGTTGGCTTTTCTCTTGACGGAGGTGAAACATGGTATATGGACTATGTTGAAGAGGCAATAGCTGTTGAAGACAGCATCGTTTTTGTTTTTGAACCCAAAGCCGATTTTTCTCAACCGGGCAAATATGATAATATTATTGCCAAGACATTCCTCGAAGGGGATCAGGACCCCTCCAATGATGCTTATTATCCGGTTGTATTATCTTTACCTACTTATACACTGCCATATGCCGAAAATTTTGAAAACGATGACGGACTGTGGATTGCCTTTGGCGAAAATATATCATGGGAATGGGCAATACCGGATGGCGAGGTTATAAAAAATGCGCAATCAGGTCAGTACGCATGG
The DNA here is from genome assembly GCA_003559855.1 of Bacteroidales bacterium. Taxonomy (GTDB): domain Bacteria; phylum Bacteroidota; class Bacteroidia; order Bacteroidales; family UBA7960; genus PUKZ01. The sequence continues at coordinate 25,976 of PWJZ01000084.1, read as the reverse complement.
ATCACTGATGCGGCAGGTCATTATAATGATTATGAAACATCGTGGCTCGAAAGCCCATGCTTTGATTTTACGGGTTTGGAGTTGTCGGCCATGGAGTTTTGGCTCAACACCGATACCTATGAAGATGTTGATGGCGTTTCTTTGCAATATTCATTAAATGAAGGTGAAACATGGCAAACTCTTGAGCCGTTTGATGAAGAGCTAGTCTGGAACTGGTTTGGCAATGATAATATAACTTATCTTGAAAATAAATTTGGAAGTGGAAAAGGTTGGGACGGGCAAAGCAACGAATGGTTCAGACCGCGTATAGTGCTACCGCCCGAAATATTGAATTATCCGGATGTCAAATTCAGATTTGTATTTGCTTCCGGTAATAATCTTCAGCTATATGAAGGTGTGGCTGTTGACAATATACAGCTTTTTGAAGCCCCACACGATGTTGGTGTTGTTGAATTGATAGAACCGGTAAGTGATTGCGAGTTGTCGGTAAATCAAATAATAACCGTTTCAATTAAAAACTTCGGCATCAATCCTATTGAAAAGAATACGGAAATACCCGTAGGGGTTGATGTGAATGAACTGAACCCTGTTTATGAAAATTTTGAACTGAGTCAGGTTCTGGAACCGGAAGAAACAGTCAATTACACGTTCGAGGCCACTTTCGACCTGTCAGAGACAGGTGACCATACTATAACAGCTTATACGATGATGCCGGGTGATACGGGGTTTTATGAGCCCGGAGTTTACAACGATACGCTGGTGTCGGTCATTACGGTATATGGTAATCCTGATGTGGATCTTGGGGAAGATATTTATACGGCGCAGCCCGATACTGTGGTGCTTGATGCAGGCGATGGATTTACCGAATACCTGTGGCAGGATGGTTCTAAAAACCAGCATTACCATGTAACCCTGCCTTACACATACCAATACAATGTTACTGTTTGGGATGAAATGGGTTGTTTCGCATCCGATAATATTATGGTTGTTGCCAATGACCTTAGTGTTGAGGAAATTACATCACCCGAAAGTAATTGTGAACTGGGAGAAGAGGAACAAATATCGGTGAAAATAAAAAATGTTGGACCCGATACGATAAGCAGCGGTACAGAAGTGCCGTTGTCAATATATTATGAAGAGATATATATAGCTACCGAATCATTATTGTTGAATAATGATCTGCACCCTGCCGATTATCTTATACATACTTTTGAGCATCTGTTTGATCTGAGTGAAGAAACCACTCATAAATTCAGGATTTATCATCACTATAAGGATGCTTATGCCGAAAATGATACTCTTGATGCCGTTATCGAAGTGTTTGGATATCCTGATGTTGACCTTGGTGAGGATATTTATACATTGCAGCCCGATACAGTGATACTTGATGCAGGTGAAGGGTTTGTGGATTATATCTGGCAGGATGGTTATTCAGGGCAGTACTATAATGTGACATCACCCTACTCGCAGGATTACAGTGTAACGGTAACTGATTTCAACGGATGTCCCGGATGGGATACGGTAAAGGTTATTACTTATGATATCGAAGTATCCGAATTGGTCTGGCCTGAAGATGCATGTGAGCTGAGCAACTCCGAGCCTGTAACGGTGCTTTTGATAAATCATGGTCCGGAAAGCTTTTACAGCGGCGATGCTTTTTCTTTTGCCCTTTATATGAATTCATATTTTATTTCTGAAGACGATCTTATTATTAGCGGGCAATGGGATGCCGGGGAGTCAAAAGAGCTTACTTTTTCCGAAACCGTTAATATGGAGGATATCGGCGAATATGAATTTGAGATATACATGTCGGAACAAGATGCAAATCCGGTTAATGATACACTGAATACCACGGTTGAAGTAACCGGTTATCCGGAAGTTGACCTTGGTGAAGATATCGTTACCATGCAACCGGATACAGTTGTGCTTGATGCCGGTGAAGGTTTTGCAACATATTTGTGGTGCGACGGGTCTGCTTCACAAACCCTCGCAATAAGTGATCACGGCACTTACAGCGTTACTGTCACTAATGAACTGGGTTGCGAAGGAGATGATTCGATAAATGTAGTGCCGGAGATCTGTGATCTGGAAATGACAGAGATTGTTGCTCCCGTGAGTATATGTGAAGAAGCTGTCGATGTTTTTGTAGTGGTTGAAGTAACAAATGCAGGTAATATGCCAGTAATAGAACAAACGTTGATAGAAATGGGGTATCGTTTTGATGATAACGAGAATGTGATTGAAACGATGATACTTCAGAATGATCTGCTGCCCGGAGAATCTGTTTTTTATACTTATGAAACTTTTATCGAACATATCGGCACCGGGTACTGGAGCTTAATGGTTTGGCTCTATTATGAAAAAGACGAAAATAATTATAACGACACGATTATAAGTAAAGATAATCCATATACATTACCATACATTTATCTGGGCGAAGACATTTATACTACTAAGCCTGATACTGTGGTACTTGATGCCGGCGATGGATTTGCGGATTATTTATGGCAGGATGGCTCAAAGGATCAGTATTATAACGTTACGTCAATTTATACGGAGCAATATAGTGTTACCATTACTGATTATTACGGCTGCTCCAACGCCGATTCAATATGGGTTAATACATTCGACCTGGCTATGGAAGAATTAATTGAACCACAGAACTCTTGCATGCTGGGAATGGAGGAATCACTCGTATTTACAGCTTTAAACAACGGGTATGATACTTTCGAAAAAGGGCAAGAGTTTAAATTTGCTTATGAGATTAACAACAATATATATATTGAGGAAAGTTTTGTTATTGATAATGACTTATTGCCTGGCAATGTCTATACTTTTTATTCGGATGAAAAATTCGATTTTTCAGATACCGGTGAGTATGAAATAAAAATTTCATATACCGGTAAAGATGCAAACAGTCAGAATGATATTCTCGAAGAAACTGTTGTTGTGACAGGTTTGCCGGAGGTGGATCTTGGAGAAGATATATATACGTCTCAGCCCGACACCATAGTGTTGGATGCCGGGGCAGGATTTGAATCCTATTTGTGGCATGACGGCTTCGCAGGTCAATTGTTTAATGTTTACGATTTTGGAATACACTGGGTTGTTGTTACCGACATGTATGGATGCCATGGTAGTGATACACTTAAAGTCATCAAGGCAACAGGGGTTGAAAACATATTTGAAGACGGTCATAACGTATTATTGTACCCCAATCCGGCTGATGAATATATCTATGTTAATTTTGATGTTAAAGGTGAACAGCAAACAATCATTTATATCAGTTCAATTACTGGAAGCATTGTTTTCAAAAATGATTATAAAATCTACGGGATAGATGAATGTAAAATACATGTTGGTAATTTTGATCCCGGAATTTATTTCATTACAATAATAATTGATAACCAACGGAAAGTCTTGAAATTCATAAAACAATAGAAAAGAGCATTTCGCTCTTTTAACCCTGTATGTTTGAAAAAAGGTTCAGGGATTTTTGAAAAGTGTAAAAAGTAAACGAAAGTTACTGAAAATGAAATTAAATTTTGAAAGTGGATAAGTTTTTCGTTTTTTTGAAACGGATTTTAATTTTGTTTATAATTAAATGTTTAAATTTATTGTCCGTTACAAGTTTGTGTTGATAATTATGTATTACAGTTAAATATTGTATGTTTAAATTACATCATTATATATGCCTGTCGGTTATTTTCCGCGTTTTCAGGAAGTTTGTTTTATTGTCGTTTAAAACTTTCTGTTTATCGAATTTGCTGTTGAGGTTTTTTATTATCTGTTTTATTTTTCATATACCATTTTATTTGTTTTCCCAGTCAGAGTATTGTACACCCGAGACGCCTTATTTTGAAGTGGATTTGACTGAAGATCCTGAGGCTGAGTGGCATTCGGAGGGATCTATAGTACTTGCCGGTCAGTGTTGTGGTCTTGACGAAGGTTGGAATTGCATGGAATTTGTGGTAAATCTGCATCCGGAGGCAAATTCCATACTTATTGTTTTTGGCGGGCCTACCGGTAATTTATGGTTATATGTAAATTGCGGTCCTCCACAACCTGTGGATGATAATCACATTCTATTGTGTTTTGACGGGGCTGGTCCGCATTCGATTAGCTTTTGTCGTCGTGGTACACCGGTTCCTTATCAATTTTCTATTTTTTCACAAATATTTGAATTTGAAATAGAGCTTTTGCCCTTTGATCCTGTTTGTGAAGACAGTCCTCCATTTCCGCTTTCAGGTGGTTCGCCTGCGGGTGGAGTTTATTATATTGACGGTGAAGAGAGTGTTTTTTTCGATCCGGGCGAATACGGACCCGGCGATTATGAAATAACATATATATATTATGATAAAGAAAGCGGTTGTTTGGGTACGGCAAGCCAGATACTTACCGTGGTTGAGCTTCCCGAAGTGAATTGGGATGGTATGGAATTGTGTGATTACGGAGGTATGGTTGAATTATATGGTGGTGAGCCTCCCGGAGGTCATTATTCGGGAGAGTATGTATTACATAATCATTTTGATCTGGATGCAGCTCCGCCCGGCGAACACGAGGTTATTTATTTTTTTACCGATGAGTATGGCTGCAGTAACTATGATACTGCCTTAGTTATTGTTTATGGTTTGCCAAATGCTTATGCAGGTGAAGACCAGGTAATAATTTACGGTACTTCTGCGTTTCTCGAAGCCGCTGACGGAGGGCCGGGCCCGCATTCATACAACTGGGAACCGGAACATTTGGTTGAAGAACCCGCTGCCCAGTCTACTAATACCGTGCCTCTTGTTCTTTCTACGGTATTTACCCTTACGGTTACGGATCTGGAAACCGGCTGTATAGCTACCGACAAGGTTACCATTTATGTTACAGGCGATACCCTTAAAATTGTTGATATTACCGCTGAACCTGAAGCAATATGTTTTGGCGACACTACTCAGTTGTGGGTATTGCCGTCGGGAGGTTCGGGTTCATACAACTACCATTGGACAGCCGATCCGCCAGACCCGAGCCTGGATCCGAATAATGTGCAATCGCCGCTGGTAAGCCCTGAAGTTACAACAATATATACTGTTGAAGTGGGTGATAATGAATACCCTGAACTTGGAACAGTGGATAGTTCGGTGGTGGTTACGGTCTATCAATTGCCGGAAGTGACATTAAACCTGCCTGAATCATCCGTTTGTGCAAATACTCCAAACTACGCCCTTACAGGTGGCGAACCGGAAGGGGGAACCTATTACCTGCTTGATGAAGATTTTAATGTCCTGTTTCTACCGCATATTGATTTTTCCAACTTTTACCCGCATGATATCGGCGAAGGCAATTATTATGTTCTTTATGAATATACAGACCCCGTAACGGGTTGTAAAAGTTATGATATGGAACCTTTCGAGATTCTGCCATATGTCGAAGCCTTGTTCTATGTCAGCGTGGAAGATATCTGTCAATCAAACGTAATAACTATTTCTAACCATTCTATCGGTGCTGATCAATATTTATGGGATTTTGGAGATGGTACCCAAAGCAATACCGGTGAAGATGTTTTTGTACACATTTATCCCGAAAGCGAAGAAGTGGAAACTTATACTATCTCATTAACCGCCATGAATAACGAAGGGTGTGATCACTATATTGAAAGGGAGGTAACGGTATTTCCAAATATATATGCAGAATTCGATGCTGATATAACCGAGGGCTGTTCACCTCTGACCGTGGAATTTGAAAATTTTTCTGAAGGACCCATTATATTTTACCTTTGGATTTTCGGAGATGGTACATTATCATTGGAAAAAAATCCATCCAAGACCTTCTATAATTATTACGGAACAGATACGGTATATACTGTTGAACTGATCGTTGGTTCTGATAATTTCTTTTGTACCGACTCATATTTTCTTGATATTACCGTATATCCTGATGTTGAAGCGGGTTTTGCGATTAGCCCGGTATCCTCGTGTGCTCCTTATCATGCAGAAATCATGAACAACGCCAAAAATGCCGAATTTTATGAATGGGATTTCGGCGACGGCAGTCCTTTATCCAATTTGGGTGATGATATAATAGAACATACATATGAGAACCCTGGCCCGGAGGTTGAAATTTATAACCTTAAGCAAACCGTTTGGCTCGAACGAAACGGCGAAGAGGTTTGCATAAAGGAGTTTGATAAGGATATTACAATATATCCCGAAGTTGAAGCCGACTTTACTGTATCGGAAGATGAGGGCTGTGCACCTTTTGCTGTTGAGTTTTTTGATAATTCTCAGAACGCTACTAATTTCTTATGGGATTTCGGAGATGGTGGCACATCTTCGCAGACTAACCCAATACATACTTTTAATAATACAACCGGTGAAACCATTGAATATGAGGTTGAGATGATAGCATGGTCAGAACATTCATGTTACGACACTACAGGTATTACAATTACAGTTCATCCGCAGGTTAGCGCCGGTTTTGATTTCAGCCCCGCTTATGCCTGCAATCCGCACTATGCCGAATTTACCAATACTTCATCTTCGGGTAGCGAAATGACATATCATTGGGATTTCGGCTATGGGGATACTTCCACACTCGAAAACCCCGAACCCCATTTATATGATCATGATGAAGAAGATCCGCAAACCTATGAAATAGTGCTTACCGTTACCAATGAGCAAAATTGTGTTGATACAGCTATTGATTCCATTATTATTTATCCGAAAGTTACGGCGGATTTTCAGCCAATACCCGATTCGGGCTGTTGTCCTTTGAGTGTTTTGTTTGAAAATTATTCTTCCGGTGGTCTGAATTATCTGTGGGACTTTGGCGATGGCGCTTCCTCTACTGAAACAGAACCGGAGCATATCTTTGAAAATCCAGAATACCATCAGACAGAGTATTTTGATGTTACACTTATTGTTGAATCCGCCTATTTATGTTATGATACCCTTATTCATACAATTGAAGTATTTCCCTCGCCCAAGGCAGATTTTACGGTAGAAGAAGCTTCAGGATGCTCACCATTTACCGTAACAATTTACAACAACTCTCAGGGTGTTGATACTTATTATTGGGATTTTGGAGATGGTTCGGGAATTCACAATTTCGACGATGATATTTTTGAATGGGAGTTTGAAAACGATACGGGCGACCCGGTCACTTACGTGATTCATTTGTTGGTTGAAAATGAATTTGGCTGTATTTCCGAATTAAGCCAGGAAATTACCGTATATCCGGAGGTTATTGCCGGCTTCGAAGAGGTGGATGATGGTTGTCATCCGCATATGGTTAATTTTTTTAATACGACTCAAAACGGACTCTATTATGAATGGGAATTTGGCGACGGAACAACATCAACTCAGCAACATCCCGAACACACTTATATTAATCTAAGCCACACTGAAAATGATTTCTTTACTGCTATTCTTTTCGCCGAGTCGGAATATGGTTGCTGGGATATATATGAACAGCAAGATATTACAGTATTTCCCAAGCCGTTGGCATCTTTCTTTGTTGAGAATAGTCAGGGCTGTTCACCCCATGAGGTTACAATACATAATGCTTCGGAGGGCGGAACAGAGTTCTGGTGGGATCTGGGCGATGGTACTCCCGTATTTGAAAACAGCTCGGAATCCTTTACCGTAACCTATTATGTCGAACCCGGTGAGGGGACACAGGTTTTTGATATTAAGCTTGAAGTGATCAATGAAGAAGGTTGTACGGATGAGTTTACCCAGCAGGTGGTAATTCACCCTGATGTAATAGCCAGCTTTTATGTTAGTGAGGATACAGGTTGTCATCCCTTTACCGTAGACCTTATAAACGAATCCGAGGGCGCATCGGGCTACCTGCCTTACGAATGGGATTATGGAGATGGCAACACTTCCAATAATCCGGAATATATACATTCGCATACTTTTCACAATTTCAGCCACACCGATGATACTACTTTTACCATAACCCTTGTAGCTTATTACGAACAACTGTGCTCCGATACCATACAAAACGACGTTACTGTATTGGCTACTCCATTAGCTGATTTTTCGGTGCTTAACTCACCCGGTTGTTCACCTCATGAAATAGTTGTTGAAAATAAATCTGTCGGGGCGGCAAGTTTTCTCTGGGATTTTGGAGACGGCAGCGACCCTGTGGAAGCAGAACATCCTGATCCCCATCAATACACACAACCAGCCGGCGAAGGGCCGGTTATATTTACGATTACCCTTGAGGTATGGAGCGAAAACGGTTGTTACAATATGTATCAGCAAGAAGTGACCATTTATCCTGAAATAGAAGCCATGTTTGAAATGAACGGTGAAGGATGCCATCCGTTAACGGTTCAGTTTGAAAATAATACTGTGGGCGGCGACAGCTTTTTGTGGGATTTTGGCGATGGAAACCAGTCGCAAAAAGAAAACCCGCAACACGTATTTTATAATTACTCCAATACAGACGTTATGACAAGTGTGGTTACTTTGTATGCTACGTCTAACTATGGCTGCGAAGCTCAATACACTGATACGGTATTCATCTGGCCGGTGCCCAAAGCAAGCTTTATGCTATCGGAAACATCTGGGTGTTCGCCGTTTTCACCAACAATATACAATAATTCCGTCGGCGACCAACTTATTTATGAATGGGATTTCGGAAATGGTCAATCAAATGAAAATGAAGCTTCCTTCGTTCATACCTGGGAAAATACAACCGATAATCCCTTGAATTATCAAATATTGCTAACCGCAATTAATGAGTTTGGATGCAGCGATAATACCACTGAATCAATAACGGTTTTTCCGGAAGTTACCGCAGATTTTACAACTTCCGATGAATTATTTGACGGCTGTTCGCCATTTATGGTAAAATTCATTAACCAGTCTCACCTGGGTAATTCCTACAAATGGGATTTTGGTGACGGAGCAACTTCAACAAGTGCCAATCCTACGCATGTATTCATTAACGATGGTTCCGACCCCCTGACTTTCGGTGTAAGCCTTGAGGCTACATCGGTGTATTACTGTAAAGACACCATAATAAAGGACATTTCAGTGTATCCTGCACCTGAAGCTCAATTCACGGCATTACCCGAAGTACAGCCTTACCCTGAAACAACGGTTACCATAACAAATCTTACTAATCCGGGAGACTTTTTGTTTCAATGGGATTTAGGTGATGGAAGCGATATTTACGAAACCACTGATTATTCATCATTTGATCATACTTATGAGTGGGATGGAGAGGATCTCTCCACAAAAACATACACGATTGTTTTAACTGCTTCCAATGAATATTGCTACGATATCAGAGAACAGCAGGTCACAATTACATCACCAGTGCCTATGGCTGATTTTGAGCCGTCAACTCAAGGTTGTGTACCTTTGGAAGTACAGTTTTACAATAATTCTTTATATACCAATGAATATCGCTGGCATTTCGGAGATGGAACAATTTCTGTTGAGGAAAATCCAAAACATATATTCTTCGATCCGGGAGAATATGATGTTATGCTTATAGCTATTGGCGATGGAGGGAAAGATACGGCCTACAGAAAGGTGACAGTGTTCGAAAATCCTGTGTCCGATTTCGAGTTGGTATCAAATCTTGTATTAATACCCCGCGAACATTTGGAAGTAATAAACAAATCGGAACTGGCTGATTTTTATTTCTGGGAGTTTGGCGATGGTGCTACTTCAACAGAACCTGAACCTGTTCATTATTATGAAACCCCTGGCATTTACGACATATCTCTTACCGTTTATACCGATACCGACCCGCAATGCGTTGACATGAAAATTCTTGATGCAAGCCTCCGCGTTGATGAATCCTGCCAGGTGTTGTTCCCAAATGCCTTTAAACCTGTCATAACGGGACCAATCGGAGGGACTTATGACCCAAATAATCCTAATGCTGTTTTTCTTCCGGTTTATGAAGGAGTTGATGAAGACAAATATGTTCTTAAAATTTATAACCGCTGGGGTGAACTTATATTTCGTTCAACACGGCCGGATAAAGGCTGGGATGGATATTTCCGAGGCAAACTTGCTCCGATGGACGTATATGTCTGGAAAGTCTCGGGAAAATGTACAAACGGAATAACAATCAATAAGTCCGGAGATGTTACGCTCATTAGATAGGTTTTCCTGTTATGCGATCGGTTAATTCATATTATCTGAATAGTTGAAAGTTGCTGATTCTGTATGGAAAATATATCCCTAAAACCAATTAACAAAACATGGCAAACAGCAACAACCGACAAATTTTGCCAAAAACATCAATTGTTTTATATTTGCTCCGCTTTTTAACTTATTAATATATCATGTTTATAAGTTGAAAATTTTATTTTATTTTATTTTAATTTGAGTTGACCATAAGTTAAGTGTTTTTTTTACGGGTTGCATATTTCAGGGCTCATTAAGCAGTAAATTCTCAATATTCGGTTAAAAACAATAAAGGCAACAAATAAAAACCCTCATGAGTGTCAACTTTTGGCTTTTAACTTTTAACTTTCGTTACCCGTTACAATGTAGTCAATATTATTAATAGCATAAATTAAAACAAGCATATATTATTAAAATTCAGAACGTTAAATATATTTTATTCAGATGAAAGGAATAATATTGGCCGGAGGCTCGGGGACTCGCCTTTACCCGATTACACTGGCAATGAGCAAGCAGTTGATGCCAATATATGATAAACCGATGATATATTATCCGTTATCGGTGCTGATGATGGCTGGTATAAATGATATTCTGATTATTTCAACCCCAAACGATATTGCTCATTTTGAACGTTTGCTGGGAGACGGCAACACTTTGGGCTGCCGTTTCAGCTATGCAATACAGGAAAAGCCTCTTGGTATTGCACAGGCTTTTGTAGTGGGAAGGGAATTTATCGGTAATGATAGTGTGGCATTGATTCTTGGCGATAACATCTTTTACGGTGATGGACTGCACAGGCTTTTGCAACAAAATAATGATCCTGAAGGCGGAACCATCTTTGCCTATCATGTTTCAGACCCCCAAAGATATGGTGTTGTTGAGTTTGATGAGAATAAAAAAGCTGTTTCTATCGAGGAAAAACCGAAAAATGCAAAGTCGAATTACGCAATTCCTGGCCTCTATTTTTATGATAATACAGTCGTGAATGTAGCTCAAAATATTAAGCCCAGCAACAGGGGAGAATATGAAATAACAGATATAAACAAACATTATCTTGACAGGGGTAAACTGAATGTAGTAGTGTTGGGCAGAGGTACGGCATGGCTTGATACCGGAACATTTAAATCCCTGATACAGGCTGCCCAGTTTGTCCAGGTAATTGAAGAAAGACAAGGACTAAAGATTGGGTGCATCGAAGAAGTAGCTTACAGGATGGGCTTTATTGACGATGTGCAGCTTGAAAAAATCGCACAACCGCTTATTAAAAGCGGATATGGAGAATATTTGTTGAATTTGGTTACATAAATCTGCGTTCCATTTAAATTTTTTTATAATGCAAAAAAAGATACTCATTACCGGCGGATCCGGATTTATCGGTAGTTGCCTGGCCGAAAAACTTATTAAAGATCCCGGCAATTTCGTTGTCATTGTCGATAATTTATCGACTGGAGCTTTGGAAAAACTGCCTAACCTGCCAAAAGACAACTGGCGATTTTTGAAATGTGACGTTAATGATTATCATGACATTGCTGAAGTAATGCTTTCATACAATTTTGACTATGTTTTTCATTATTCCGCTTTTGTAGGGGTTCAAAGAACCCAGGCTAATCCTATAAGTGTTTTGAATGATCTGAAAGGTATTGAAAATGTTTTCAGCCTGTGCAAAAACTCAAGTGTTCGCAGAGTGTTTTTTGCCTCTTCATCAGAAGTGTATGGCGAACCTGTAGATCTGCCTCAAAATGAGGAAACTACACCTCTCAACTCAAGAATACCCTATGCCGTAGTGAAAAACGTTGCCGAGGCATTCCTGACTTCATATAAAAAGGAATATGATTTGGACTTTACTATTTTCAGATTTTTTAATACTTATGGTCCAAAGCAAAGCCCCGATTTTGTAATGTCAAAATTTATTAAACATGCGTTGCTTAATGAAGATGTACCCATTTATGGTACCGGAGAACAAACCCGGACTTTTTGCTATATAGATGATAATGTTGACGCTTGCATTAATTCCTTGAAATACAATAAGTATATTAACGAAGTTGTGAATATCGGATGTGATAAGGAAATATCAATTCTGGATCTGGCTAAAGCAGTTATCAAAATTGCGGGTTCAAAATCGAAAATTGTTTTTAAACCTCCCTTACCCGAAGGGGATATGAAAAGAAGGTACCCGGACATCAGAAAAATGCGGAATCTTATTAAACGTGAACTGATCTCTCTGGAGGAAGGTATAATGAAGACCCTTGAAGATGTCAGGTTCATCATTAGTTGATGATATTAAACAGGAGTAATGATAAAACTATAAAGTGATAAACAATAAATGATCAAAACTTTATAACGAAAAATAACATGTAAATTATGGCTTATACCGTTGAGGAGCTGTTAAAAAAAATAAATGATGAAATAGATAACCTGGATATAACAGGTGAACCTAAGGAACTTTATTTACCGGCGGAGTATTGTCTGAAAAATGGGGGCAAAAGAGTAAGACCCATTTTGACATTGATAGCTTGTGATATGTTTGGTGGTAATGTTGAAGATGCATTATCACCGGCAGTCGGACTGGAAGTTTTTCATAATTTTACTTTGATGCACGACGATATTATTGACCGGTCGCCAATACGCAGAGGTAAACCTACCGTTTATAAAAAATGGAATATTAATACTGCTATTTTGTCGGGTGATGTCATGTTTGCCCTTGCGTATCATTATATGTTAAGGACTCCGGGTAAAAATCTCAAGCGAGTTCTTGATGTTTTCAATGAAACCGTAATACAAGTATGTGAGGGGCAACAGTATGATATAAATTTTGAAACCCTTAACAATGTTTTGGAGGTGGAATACCTCAACATGATCAGGCTCAAAACGGCAGTATTACCCGCAAACTGTCTTAAAATAGGTTCAATAATAGCGGGTGCGCCTGAAAATGAAGTGCGAAATCTGTACCTTTTCGGTGAGTTGTTTGGCCTGGCATTTCAGCTTAAAGATGACTGGCTTGATGTTTTTGGCGATGAAGAGATTTTTGGGAAAAAAACCGGCGGCGATATCATTGCAAACAAAAAAACATGGCTATATATCAAGGCATTTGAAAAGGCAAATAAACAACAACTTAAAGAATTAAAGGATGCATTCTCAAACAGGATACAACATCCTGAAGAAAAAATCAATACGGTAAAAAAAATATATATGCAACTTGAACTGAATGATTTGGCGATCAATCAAATGGAAAAATATCATCAGAGAGCTTTTGATTACCTTGATAAAATAAAAATTCCTGAAGAATTTAAAAGCACTTTATCTGATTTTATAAACCTTTTAATTGAGAGGAAATCATAATGAAGCGGGCATAATTAAAGCATTTACACACATATATCAATGTTCATTATATGGAGTCTTGCGCATAGCGGGGCAGACCATCTGACCGGTATAAAACAAATTATAACAGATGCAGATATTAGTATTAGGCGGTGGCGGCAGGGAACATGCGATTGCATGGAAGATAAGCCAAAGTCATTTATGTAAGAAATTATTCGTGGCACCCGGTAATGCAGGTACAAGCTTGTGCGGTGAAAATGTAAAAATTGATCCAAATGATTTTTCTGCGGTAGGTGTTTTTGCCAAAGAAAAAAATATCGATATGGTTGTGGTTGGTCCGGAAGAGCCTCTTGTAAATGGTATTGCCGATCATTTTTTGCATGACCCGAACCTTAAAAGTATTGCCGTGATCGGACCAAAAGCGGAAGGAGCAAGGCTCGAAGGAAGCAAGGCATTTGCAAAAGCATTTATGCATAAATACCGCATACCTACGGCCAAATATCAGTCTTTTAATAAAGATACTTTGAATGAAGGTCTGCATTTTTTGAAATCACTGCATCCTCCCTATGTCCTTAAAGCTGACGGGCTTGCCGCAGGAAAAGGAGTATTGATTTTTGATAAGCTCGATGAGGCAATGAGTTCATTTAAGAAGATGATAAACGAAAGAATGTTTGGCAATGCTTCCGATTGTGTTGTGGTGGAAGAGTTTTTGGATGGGAAAGAGATCTCGGTATTTGCCGCTACCGATGGCTGCAATTACATTTTACTTCCCGAAGCAAAAGACTATAAACGCATAGGAGAAGGCGATACAGGCCCAAATACGGGAGGAATGGGTTGTGTAAGCCCTGTGCCGTTTGCCGACCGGTTGTTTATGGAAAAAGTGAGAAAGCGTATTATTGAACCTACTTTAGACGGGCTTAGTAAAGAAAATATCGGGTATAAAGGTTTTATATTTTTTGGTCTGATGAATGTTGAGGGTGACCCTTATGTTATAGAATACAACGTGCGATTAGGTGACCCAGAAGCAGAGGCCATATTGCCAAGAATAAACTCAGATTTCGTTCAGCTTTTAATTCATATAACCGATAATAACGTACATGAGTATCCGATGGAGATTAATCCCCGCTGTGCCTCGGCAGTAATATTGGCATCCGGCGGTTATCCGGGAAAATACCGCAAAGGATATGAGATTACCGGTTTGGATATGGTGAAAGACAGCCTGGTCTTTTTTGCCGGTGCAAGCCTGCATAATGATAAAATAATTACGTCGGGAGGCAGAGTACTTGCAATTACCTCGCTTGAGCGTAATTTTAAACAAGCACTGAGAAAATCAAAGCTGAATGCGGAAAAAATTGATTTTATAGAGAAATATTACCGCAGAGATATAGGGAATGATTTAATTTAGCCTGAATAATCCAATACTATGTTTATAAGTACATTCAAAACAAGCCGTGTTTACCTGCCTGTTTTGCTCATTGCAGTAGCTTTTGTGCTTTGGCTTGACGGATTCTGGTTTTATAACGAAACCATTGTAGCGAATGACAACAGGGCCCCTTTTTATAATATTATTGCAGGCTTTTTCGAATCCTATAAGTTGCTGAATGTGCTGCTGGCATTTATATTTTTGATTGTACAGGCTTTTATGCTCAATAATGTTATAACATCAAAAAACCTTGTTGACAGACACTCCTATATGCCGGGATTCATTTATGCAGTGTTGATGAGCAGCTCTTTTGATATGTTTTCATTTCACCCGGTACTGATAGCAAATTTTTTTCTTATTCTGATACTTGATAAGATAATAGACATTTTTGACGAAAACAAAGTTTACTTTGAAATCTTTAATGTAGGATTGCTCACGGGGGTAGCTTCCCTGTTCTATTTTCCTGCCGTATTTTTTATATTGCTGGCAATGATAGCTCTTTTTCTTTATTACCTCGTTTCATTGCGTGCTATATTGGCAACTTTTATTGGATTCTTTACACCATTTTTTTTCCTGGGCCTGTATTATTTCATGATTGACAAGTTGCATATTTATTTTGCAATGTTTGCAGATATATTCAGCCCGTGTTTTATTCTTAATTTAGAATCCGGGCTGTTTTTCCGGGCTTATATGATAGTTTTTGCATTCATTGCCCTGACAGCCCTGTTTAAGGTTTATTTCGTTGTAATACGCGAAAGACCCATGCGAATTCGTAAAAGATATAACATTATACTTTATTTTCTGTTAATATCAATTATTTCATTATTTTTTATTACCGATATACATATTATACATCACGGCCTGGTAAGTATTCCAATTGCTGTTGTGATGTCATGTTTTTTTCACAGTAATAAGAAAAAATTATGGAATGAGCTGTTGTTTACATTATTGATAGTCTTTTTATTTCTTGTAAAATTTGACAGATATGATTTGTTGTCAAATGATTCATAAAAGAAATATTTTTTACTTTTGATTAATTTTAGAAAATATATAAGCTGACATGAAATTTGGTGTTGTTGTTTTTCCGGGCTCAAATTGTGATCATGATATCATTTATGTTTTGAAGAAGATTTTTCGCAAGGATATTGTTGTTTTGTGGCATAAGGAACAGGATTTAGGGAATTGCGATCTGGTATTTTTACCCGGCGGTTTTTCTTACGGCGATTATTTGCGGGCGGGATCAATAGCGAGGTTTTCGCCCATTATGAAAGAGGTTGTTAAATTTGCCGATCGTGGGGGATATGTTATGGGTATTTGCAATGGTTTTCAGATTCTTTGTGAGGCGCATTTATTGCCCGGGGCTTTGCTGCAAAATGACAACTACCGGTTTATATGCCGCAATTCATACATAATGCCACAAACGACCAACAGCTTTGCAACCTCATTGCTTCAAAAAGATAAACCCTTGAAAATTCCCATTGCACATGGTGAGGGTAGGTATTATGTATCCGGCGATGTTTTGGAAGAGTTGAATGATGATGACCGTGTGCTTTTCAGGTATTGCGACCGGTTTGGGAACATCACACGTGGGGCAAATCCTAACGGATCTGTTGAAAATATTGCCGGTATATGCAATAAGCGGCGCAATGTGATCGGCATGATGCCTCATCCTGAAAGAGCTGCCGACAAGGAATTGCTCAATACTGACGGGAAAGCAATATTTGAGTCAATATTTGACGGACTGAAAGTCAATTTTTAGGATTCATTGTGGTATTGGGTTGCTGATTGCGGGTAGCCGACAACAAACATCTTTTTGTGCCTGCAACTTGTTACCCGGCAACAAAATAAAAGCTGTGAATAAAAGGATACTTTTTCTGGTTGCTCATCGCCCGGGAAGATCACCGGGACAGAGATTCCGTTTTGAGCAATATACGGGTTATCTCAACAAAAACGGATTTGATACACATATATCATATTTGATTGATGAGTCTGACGACAACGCATTCTACGCACCCGGAAAGTTCTTTGCCAAATTCCGGATTTTGCTTAAAAGTATCAGAAAAAGAATTAAAGACCTGAAACTGGTAAAAAATTTCGATATTATCTTTCTTTACCGTGAAGCTATTATGCTTGGAACGTCATTTTTTGAAATGCGCCTGAAAAAAACAGGCATACCTGTAGTTCTTGATTTTGATGATTCCATATGGCTGAAAGAGGTTTCGGAGGGCAACCGTAACCTGGCTTTTCTGAAAAGACCTTCAAAAACGCCCGCAATAATAAAACTGGCAGATACCGTGTTTGTTGGAAATAAATACCTGGCAGATTACGCAACAAAATATAATCATAATGTAAAAATCTTTCCTACTACAATAGATACCGGTTACTATGCTCCTGTTAATAAAACGGGGCATAATCCCGTATGTATAGGCTGGACAGGTTCCTCCACAACATTGAAACATCTTGCCATGGCTGTGCCGGTATTGAAAAGATTGAGAGAAAAATACGGAGAACGTGTATGTTTCAGAGTTATATCTGACGAGCCTTTAGAAGCTGGTATTGAAGGCCTTGAAAATATAAGGTGGAAGAAAGTGAATGAAATAGAAGATTTAAACCATGTTGATATAGGGATAATGCCTTTACCCGATAATCAATGGACACGAGGGAAATGTGGATTTAAAGGATTGCAGTACATGGCATTGGAAATTCCTGCTGTTATGTCGCCTGTTGGTGTTAATAAAGAGATCATACAACATGGTGTTAATGGTTTTCTTGCTTCTGATGATGATGATTGGTTTGAAAAGCTTTGTATGCTTGTTGATTCTTTTGAATTGCGCGGGCAACTTGGAAAAGAAGGGAGGAAGACCGTTATAGAAAAATATTCGTTTGATTCGCATAAAGACATTTATTTAAGCTATTTTAAAGAGATTGCAAAGTGAACATGAAGTAATAGGATCCGGATAACGCTGACTTGACGGATGATCGCTGATATTATATATATCTGTGTATATCCGCATGATAGGCGTCATCAATGTTTTGTTAAAACAATAAAACTAATGTTGCAACCCTGTCATACTAAAAGGAAAATTGAAGCCGGTTGCGATGAAGCCGGAAGGGGATGTCTGGCGGGTCCTGTTTTTGCTGCCGCAGTTATCTTGCCCGGCAGTCCTTCACGACACCTTTCAGAACGGCTGCAGGATTCAAAAAAACTTTCACCGCACGAACGCGAAAAGATTTGCGTGATTATCAAACAAAAAGCCGTTGCATGGTCTGTAGCAGCTATTGATAATAATGAAATTGATAAAATTAATATTCTTAACGCTTCTATTCTTGCAATGCATAAGACATTGGATAACCTTAAAATACGACCTGAAAACATAATTGTTGACGGAAACAGGTTTAAGCCTTACGGTGAAATACACCATAAATGTATAGTAAAGGGAGATGCAAAGTATATGTCAATAGCAGCAGCCTCAATTTTAGCAAAGACTTATCGTGATAAGTATATGATGAGTATTCATAAAGAGTATCCGCATTATGGCTGGAACAAAAACAAAGGTTATCCAACAGCGTATCACAGGGAAATGATACGGTTGCATGGTATTTCGCAATACCACAGAAAAACTTTTAAAATTAATGAGCAGTTAAAGTTGCCGTTGTAACAATATTTATTTAATCTGCCTGTGTTTAAAGGATTTTAATCAGGATGTCGGTATAAAGCCCGGGTTTCATTGTTCGCCATTAATAAGCTCATACCCTGATACCCTGCCTTTATCTATTGCCGGTATTCCATATTTTAGCCATCTTGGAGCTGATTTTTCTTTCAGGTAATGGTCAAAGAACTGGTGCATTCGAATGCTAAGATCAAGCCTGTTAGGTCTGCGTTGCAAGTTATGAGCTTCGCCGTCATAGGAGAGCATCCATACCGGTTTTTGCAAACGTCTCAGAGCTGTAAAAAGCTCTATTCCCTGGTACCATGGCACTGCGCCATCTTCGTCGTTGTGCATTATCAGCAGTGGTGTTTCTATTTTATCGGCAAAAAAGATAGAACTATTTTTGTAATAGAGGTGTGGTGTTTCCCATAATGAGCCACCCAACCGGCTTTGAGTTTGCTCGTACTGATATTGGCGGGATCTGCCACTTGTCCACCTGATGCCGCCGTATGCGCTGATCATATTACAAACAGGGGTTCCGGCCATAGCTGCCTTAAACATATTAGTACGGGTTATTATCCATACTACCTGGTAACCTCCCCAGCTTTGTCCCTGCAACCCGATATTGTCCCGGTCAATAAAATCATATTTTTCAACCATGCTTTGTGTACCGCTGACAACTGCATCAAATGCACTCTGACCCGGATAACCTATTTGATATTTTATGTCAGGTACAAATACTATATAACCGTTGCTGGTAAAAAAAGGTATATTGATCACCGAACGGCTTGGAGACGGCACGTAATGTCGATGCTTTGTGTTGGAAAGTCGTTCGTAAAAATATACTATCATTGGATATCGTTTTTCCGGCTCCATATTTTCAGGTGTGTATAAAAGCCCCTGCAGCGTATCATTGTTAAATGAAACCCAATCAACCAGCTTAACATCCCCCCAGAGATAGTCCTGCTGTTGAGGATTGGCATTGCTTATTCTGACAATATCCGAAAAATCAGGCTTGCTGACATATAGATCATTGTATTCTTTAAAATTACCTCTTCGCCATATTATTCTGTCTTCATTACGTGCTTTTTCAACAAAACGGAAAGTGCTTTCTTCACTTATCAGATTGGTAAAGAATGTGCGCCACCTGTCTAAATAGTAATTGCAAAAACCCGAAACCTTTGTTTTTTCATTAAAAACGCTTAGCAGTAAAGGCTCGGTTTTATCAATAAATATTTCTTCCCTGTCGGTTTTTATGTAGCGAAACCTGTTATAATTATCCCTGCCACGGTTCATTGTTATGTTAACAGGTTCCTTTTCAGCTTCAGGGTCAAGTTGCCATATATCATAATCATCATAAACAAGTACGGCTTCATCATTTTTAAACCATCCGGCTATTCCGGAAGGCGGGGGGGTGCGTGGCTGATCCCACGGTTCTCTGTATAGCGGTACATCAACCATTTCAGAAATAATACGAATATCACCCGTGTTGTTGTCATGAACATACCAGTGAGAATCATTGCTGTCAAACCATATAATATAATTGCCGTTTGGGGAAAGCCCGTATACTAAAATGGCTTCTTCCAGTATCATTTTTTTTTCCTGTTTTTCAATATCCAGAAGATATACATCGCGCTGGCGGTTAACGTGCCATGTGGGTTTGATCTGGTAAGGCTGATAATTATAGCCTATGGCAAAACGGGCATCATCATTTCCTGCTGTATTTACATTGCGTATTGTCGTGTCTGCAATCTGCCAGATGTCGTTGTCGTTGGTTTTGTATACAGCAAGATATGACCTTCTTTTTTCGCTTGAAAGCTCCACATGTTGCTGAGTTTGCAGGAGAGGATCCTGCCAGTGCCAGATATCAAGGCTGTACTTTTCTTCTTCAAGGAGGGTGTCTTCAGGTTCGGGTTCAGGTATAGGACAAGTACCGAAAAACAGACGTTCGCCGGATTCCGAAAATCTCAGAGTTTGGTGAGGACTGATATGCCAGCCATCAAAGATCCGGTTTGAAGAGGAACCGGCAACTAATGATGGAGCATCCATGCCAATTTCATAATAATATAGCCCGTAAGTTTTCACATCATTGGTGTCGGCAGTAAATACAAAAGCCAGCTGTCTGCCTGCTTTGTCCGTTTGTAATTGTGCGAGTTCACCCGCCTTGCTGAATATTTTGCTGTGTTTTTCGGTTTGTGTCTCGAAAATGTTCAATGTGCTTACTTCAATAGTATCCTTGTCGTCTTTTGTTACGAAAGCAATTAATTCTCCGTTTTCAGATATTCTGTATTGAGCCGGTTTCGCGAACTCATGCTTTTTATCTTCAATGGGGTTGTAAATTACCAGTTTCTCAACAGCCTTTGTTTCCGGCTCCCCGTTATCACTTTCGTTATTCTTATTTTCAGTTTGATCCCCAGGTATTGTGTCGTTTTTTATGATCTCTTTTTCATGTTCATATACAAAAGCCATCCAATTTTTGCCCTTTCCTGGTACCATATATGATTTTACTGCCGGAAAACGCTTTGTTTTGCGTTCTTTTAGAATTGTGATACCCAATGTATCTACAGGCATATCTTGTTTCCCTTTGTTATTAAGCTTTGCCTGCCTTACCAGCTCTTTTTGGGGTACTATCCTGTATGCAATAAATTTGCTGTTGCCCGAAAAAACGTGCCCTGAGCCCCGGAGTACAGTATCTGTTTTTTTTGACCTTCTCTCGTAAATACATAATATACCGTCGCCGTCCTGCGGATGGACCTGATAGCTTATCCATTCGCCGTTTTCGCTTATAACAGGTCTGTTAATGTAGTTCCAATGATCGTAATCATCATGAGTTAAAGGATGCTTGTGTTGATTGGCTGTAATATTAATAATTGCGACCGCAGATAAAAAAAGGAAAAATGTGAAAGTTTTCATATTGATATTTATTTGGTGAAAAAACCATTCTATATTTTAAGAAAGTTTATATAATTACTTAAAAGATTCATATAAACATTTCAAAAGCCTTAATTATAAGGTTTAAAGGGTTAAATATATGACTTTTTTGAGAAATAAATTATATTGTGTATTGTTAAAGTTTCATTTTTTGATTTCTTTAGGTTGTTTTAAGTTTGTTTTTTTATTTTATTTGTTTGTTCGGGCTTAAAATTTTTACGTTATATACAGATTATGGCAGAAATAATGAATAAATTCATAGAGATAATTTCGGCTGAGCTTGGAGTAAAGTCGTGGCAAACGGTTAAGGCGGCAGATTTGTTGGAAGGCGGAGCTACTATTCCTTTCATAGCGAGGTATCGTAAAGAGTTGACCGGTTCGATGGACGAGGTTCAGCTACGGTATATACGCGACCGTTATGCACAGCTTAAGGAGCTGGAAAAGAGGAGGGAAGCTATTCTTGGATCTTTACGTGAGCAGGGATATATGACTGACGAACTTGAAGGGAAGATCTTATCTGCACAGAAGCTCAGTGAGCTTGAGGATCTTTATCTTCCTTACCGTCCGAAGCGTAATACACGTGCTACCATTGCAATTGCCAAAGGTCTTGAGCCGTTGGCCAAAAAGCTGTTTTCGCAGCAGAAAATGGATTTGGAGCATGAAGCAGGGATTTATGTATCGAAAGAGAATGAGGTGGCAGATACTGAAGAGGCTTTGGCCGGTGCAAGGGATATTATTGCTGAGTGGGTAAATGAAAATGCAACAGCGCGCAATCGCATCCGAAGGTTATTTGAAAAGGAAGCCTTTGTCAAAAGCTCTGTTATTAAGGATAAAGAGAGCGAAGGCAGCAAATACCAGGCTTATTTTGACTGGGAGGAGAAGCTGTCGGGGGTGCCGTCACATCGAATTCTTGCAATGTTTAGAGGCGAAAATGAAAAATTTCTTAGGATCACTATAGCACCTTCCGAAAATAAGGCTTTGGAGATCCTCAAACAGCTTTTTGTTAAGGGTAATGGACCGTTATCCAATCAGGTTGCCGAAGCTGTGAAAGACAGTTATAAGAGGCTGATAGCACCTTCTATGGAAAATGAGATGCGGCAGCTATATAAACAAAAGGCAGATGAAAAAGAGATAAAAGTTTTTGCCGACAACCTGCGGCAGTTGTTATTGGCACCGCCTTTGGGCCAGGAAAACATCCTTGCTGTTGATCCCGGGTTCAAGACAGGATGTAAGATAGTTTGTCTTGATAAACAGGGAAGGTTGCTTCATAATGAGACTGTATACCCTCATCCTCCGCAAAAGGAATGGAGGCAAGCACAAAAAAAAATACAAAGCCTTGTGGATGCATATGATATTGAGGCTATTGCTATTGGCAACGGTACGGCCAGCCGTGAAACGGAAAATCTTATTCGTCGTATCAGGTTTGATCGTGATGTGAAAGCGGTAATGGTCAATGAGAGCGGTGCATCAGTGTATTCGGCATCACCATTGGCGCGTGAAGAATTTCCTGAATATGATGTAACAGTAAGGAGTGGTGTATCAATAGGACGCCGGTTGGCTGATCCGCTGGCAGAACTCGTAAAAATTGACCCTAAATCAATTGGAGTCGGACAGTATCAGCATGATGTCGATCAAAAAGCACTGCAGCAAAGCCTTGATGATGTCGTGATCAGTTGCGTCAATGCTGTCGGTGTGGAAGTTAATACAGCCAGTACGCAGCTGTTGAAATATGTGTCAGGACTCGGACCTGTGCTGGCAAAAAATATTATTGAATACCGGAATAAATACGGGCCTTTAGGATCACGAGAGGAATTGAAAAAAGTGCGCCGTTTTGGGGATAAAGCTTACGAACTTGCAGCCGGCTTCCTGAGGTTGAACCAGTCGAAGAATCCATTAGACCGGTCAGCAGTGCATCCTGAAAGTTATACGGTAGTGGAAAAAATGGCTAAAGACCTCAATACTACAACAACAGATTTGATAAATGATGAAGCTTTACGAAAGAAAATAGATATTAACAGATATGTTACCGGGCAAACCGGGTTGCCTACATTAAATGATATTCTTGAGGAACTGGCACGTCCGGGGCGTGATCCCAGAAAAAAATTCGTGGCGTTTGAATTTGACAAAAATGTTAACTCAATAGAGGATCTGAAACGTGGTATGATATTGCCGGGAATAGTAACAAATATAACTGCTTTCGGTGCCTTTGTGGATGTAGGTGTGCATCAGGACGGACTTGTACATATAAGTCAGTTGTCTGAAAAATTCGTCAAAGACCCTGCCGAAATAATTAAACTGAACCAAATGGTAAAGGTAAAGATACTTGATGTGGATATAAACAGAAAACGCATCAATATGAGCATGAAAGTTTGATTGCCCGGAAACCGGTAACCATCAACTGGCAATTGGTGCAGGTTATTTATAAATTCGGTTATCGCCTTCCGCCTCGTTATCTGACAATTATTCCTTGTTGTTATTTCCGTTAACGTATATCTTGTTAATCAGGTGCACATATTCTTTTTCAAGGTGTGTTCTTCTGACTTTAAGAGTGGCGCTTAGCTGTCCGCCTTCAATTGACCATTCATGATCTATTAGGGCATACTTTCTTATTTTTTCGTATTCTCCGAATGACTGATTGTAATGTTTAACTTCTTCGTCAATTCGTTCCTTTATCCTTGGTAAATTGATCATATCGGAGTTTGTTGTGAACTTAATACCCTTTACTTCGCACCATGTTTTCAGGTGTTCAAAATTTGGAACGATCAGTGCACCGGCAAACTTTTGATTGGCACCTATAACCATTATTTGGTCAATAAAAGGCGATTCTTTAAATTTATTTTCGATGATTTGTGGAGCAATATATTTGCCGAAAGAGGTTTTGAATATTACTTTCTTTCTGTCTGTAATTTTCAATTGGCCTTCCGGTGTTATGTGCCCCACATCACCTGTATAGAACCATCCTTCATCATCAAATACTTCTTTTGTTAAATCGGGGGCTTTATAATAACCTTTCATGACGTTTGGTCCTTTGACAAGTATTTCACCGTCATCGGCAATTTTGACCTGAACGCCTCTCAGCACCGGCCCGACCGTTCCGAATTTGATCCCGTTAGGGCTGAAGTCGCTGACTGCAACAACCGGAGAAGTTTCGGTAAGCCCGTATCCTTCAATGATGCGCAGGCCTACAGCCCAGAATATTCTGTTGAGCCGGGGTTGTAATGCTGCACCGCCTGATACTATAATGTCAAGGTTATCACCGAAAGCCGCTTTCCATTTTGAGAATACAAGCTTTCGGGCGATTTTCAGCTTTGTGCCGTAAATGAGCTCTTTTTCACGCCCAGGCTCGTATTTCATCCCAACGTTATGAGACCAGAAAAACAGCCGGCGTTTAATACCCTTCAGGGCACGACCTTTGGCCATGATCTTGTCATAAACACGTTCAAGCAACCTTGGAACGGTGGTCATAATATGCGGATGTACTTCCTTCAGAAAGTCTGCAACCTGTGCAATGTTTGATAAATAATAGATCGAGAGCCCTTTATAAAAAAATGCGTAATTCATCATCCTTTCGTAAATATGGCAAATAGGAAGAAAGCTCATGGCTCTGTGTTCCGGACCAAATGGAGGAATATAGGAAGCAGCCTTGAAATTGCTTACGATGTTGTCGTGTGTAAGCATAGCTCCTTTGGGAGTGCCTGTTGTGCCACTTGTGTATATTATTGTTGCAAGATCACCAGGTCTTATCGATTCTTTGATCCCCTCAAGCTTTTCAGGATCGGGATTGTCTCTCCCAAGATCTATAAGCTCATTAAGATGACGCACTCCAAAAAGATCTTTAAAAGTGTATATTGATTTTAAAGTGGGGATTTTTGGAATAATATGCTCTATCCTGCGATGCATCTCTTCACCGGAAACAAATATATATTTGACTTCCGCATGATTGAGTATGTATTGATAATCGCTGTCGCTGATTGTCGGATATATGGGGATATGAACAGCACCTATCTGCTGAAGGCCCATGTCGAGAATATTCCATTCGGGCCGGTTAAAAGTTATAGAAGCTATATTATCACCTTTTCGTATGCCAAGCTTTACTAAACCGTAACTCAAATTGTTGCTGTTTTCAATGAATTCATCAGTTGAATACTTTTTCCACTCTCCATTATCTTTTCCGCAAATTGCATCTTGCTTGTCAGGACATAATTCTTTATACCAGGGTAGGAGATCAAATATTCGTGTTACTTCCATGTTGTATCGGTTTTATGTAATCGTTTAATATTGATTGTTTTTATTTAATTAATCCCAGATTGGTCATTAGGAGTGCAGCGAACTAATGACTTAGCTGGGTTTAACCCCGATTTAGAAAAACTTAATTTGTAAGCATATTTGATTGCAAATTTTTAGTTATTCTTAATCGATTTGTCATTCTACTGTCCTTGTAAACAATGCATAGGATATAATTTTATCTAATGGTGTTAATTAGAAACAAACGGCTAATGACAAATTTGGGTT
>PWJZ01000078.1 GCA_003559855.1 Bacteroidales bacterium | reverse complement strand
CGGCATAATGGTCTGTAGCTCTCAGTTTCTCCGAGTACGATAAGGCTTTCATCTTTTATTGTACGATGCGAGAATTGTGCCAGGTCGCCACATTTTACGCATATAGCATGTACTTTGGTAATAAATTCGGCGGATGCCAGCAATGCCGGAATGGGTCCGAAGGGTTTGCCCTTGAAATCCATATCCAATCCGGCAACAATGACGCGAACACCTTGATTTGCCAATTGGTTGCAAACATCAGCCAGGCCTGCGTCAAAAAATTGTGCTTCATCTATACCGACAACATCTACATCATTTGCCAGCATCAATATTTTTGAAGATGATTGTACCGGTGTTGATCTTATTATGTTATCATCATGCGATATCACGTTTTCTTCATCGTACCTGTCATCTATGGCAGGTTTGAAAATTTCGACCCTTTGCCTGGCAAATCCGGCACGCTTCAGCCGCCGGATCAGCTCTTCGGTTTTGCCCGAAAACATGCTGCCGCAAATAACCTCCATCCAACCACGACGTCGCCCCAAAGGGTTTTTTTCAAAAAACATCTGATGAAAAACTTTTTATGATTTGTTATACAGAAATCTTAATTTTGCAATATGATTCTTAATTGATCAATCTTGTTTCCGGCTGCAATTAGTCAATTTTTCGTTAGTTGAACCGGGTGCAATATTTTGATATAAAACACACGGTGATTTTCCTGGCTTTCATTTCGCAGGGAAAACCAAAAACAGGTTTAACCATCCTTTATGCGAAATTAAAAAACTTTTTTAAGTAAAAATATAAGAATAAAAAGGATAATTTTGTCGTTTTGCAGAAAGGTCAATAACAGTAAATCTTTTAATATATGGAAAACACATTGATAAAAGAACGGATTTGCAATCTGCTCGAATCTATAGTAGACAAGACTGAAAATATTAACAGATCTTTTTCACAAGATTATCTTATTGAGGTGGATTTGGTAATTGATGAGCTGAAACAATTATATAATGAGTTCTATCTTTTAAAGAAATATACGGAAGATTACCTGAAAAAGCATCCTGAATTAGAGGATAAGGGTCGTCTTGATACAAGGGAGCCGGCGAGCCGTACGTTTCCGCGTACTTTTGTCACGCCTCCTCCGGGGAAAGAAAAGGATGAACAGAAATCTGAAAAAGAGGATTTACAAAAAAAAGATAAACAAGGTGATTCAGATGTTTCATCAGAAACGGATGAAGAAGTTATTTCTTCAGACGAAAAGAAGAAAGAAGAAACATCTGAAAAAGGTAAGGCGAATCCGGAAGCGCCGGTTGAGGAAAAACCACCTGCTGCTGAGAAAAAAGAGGCTGATAAGGACAGCGATAAGTCAACAAAACATTCGCACACTGCAGGGGAAGATAAATCCGCAAAACAACAAGGTGATGATACTGCAGTAAAAGATCCTGTCAAAAGCGATGAAGAGTCCGGGTCAACAGGCAAAAATAAATCTGTTGCTGATCTGGCCGGCAGCAATAAAAACGAGGCCCTGGGCGATAAATATGTATCCGATGAGGATACTTCTCTTAATGTAAGGCTGGCTACCATGAAGCAGGATGTCGGGCTTGGCACAAGCATGCAGCACAACCCTATAGTTAATCTGAAAGACAGCATCGGGGTAAATGAAAAGTTTTTGTTCATAAACGAGCTTTTTGAAGGAGATATAGAAGCATATAATGAAGCTGTCAATAAGCTTAATTCTTTCAATAACCTTGATGAAGCATTCGATTATATCAATCAGTTGAATGATTCATATTCGTGGGACGGTCAAAATTCTTCCGAAACGATAGATAAATTTGCCTATCTTGTCCAGCGGCGATACATGAACAAATGATAGTATAATGGGAAAATTGATTTTAATACCTACTCCCATAGGTAATCTCGAAGATATCACTTTACGTGCCATTCGTGTTTTGAAAGAGTCGGACATTATACTTGCCGAAGATTCCCGGAATTCAGCCAAGCTTTTCAAACATTATGATATAGGCAAGAAGGTTGTTGCATATCATCAGCATAATGAACATAAGCTGGTCGGATCAATAACAGACGATATATTGACCTGCAAACAGGTAGCTCTTGTGGCTGATGCCGGCACTCCGGGGATATCCGATCCGGGCTTTTTAATAGTGCGCGAATGCATAAAAAAAAACATCGTCGTTGAATGTCTGCCCGGCGCAACAGCTCTTGTTCCGGCACTTGTCAACTCGGGCCTGCCATCCGACAGGTTTACGTTTGAAGGATTCCTGCCTGCTAAAAAAGGTCGCCGGTCAAGACTCAAAGAACTGGCAAAAGAACAAAGAACAATGGTCTTTTATGAATCACCATACAGATTGTTGAAAACCCTGCAGGATTTTGAAGTTCATTTCGGCCAGCAACGTGTGGTATCCGTATCACGCGAACTTACCAAGATATATGAAGAAAATATCAGGGGTACCGTAAAAGAGGTGACAGAACATTTTCAAAATACCAACATTAAAGGCGAAATAACAATTGTGGTTGAAGGTCTTAAAGACAGCCTGCGGAAGATGAATAAGCCGGGCAAGGAAGATTAATTGTGAAACCTCAGAAAATAAGTGCTTTAAAAATTAATCGCCAATAAGTCAGGATAAGATAAAGTAAAGAATAATAAACTAAATAATAAACTTAGTATTTAAAAATATACTTGCAAGATCAAAGAAATACCATACTTATTATCTCCCTCATCCGGAAAGTAGGTATCAAAGTTGAACTGAAAACTTGTCAGACTTATAAAATCATGGTTTATCCCAAACGTAAGCTGGTTATCACGCCAATCAGCCTTTTTATAGCCCCATGATTGCCAGCGGGCAAGGAACATGGTATTTTCAAATAATTTATAGCCGCCGGTAATATAGTACCCACTAATGTTTTCTGTTATAACAGGCAGATCATCATTTTCACCGTTATTTTCATTTATACCGTTTAAAGCATCAATTTCAACGTCCCCTGACAAATATTCAACAGCAAGCAATAACCTTTTTGTTTCTATTCTGATGTCTCCACCATATATTGTACGCTCACCTCTGAGTAGCGGTCCGTTGCTTCCGCTGATTACGCCCGGGGAATCCCCGTGTGAGCCCTGAATGCCAAGCTGGAATTTCCCCGGAGTGAAGCTTCTTAATGTATATTGAAGCCTGCCAATACCATAAAATTTGTTATTATTATTATCAGCCAGCCTGGTTCCATTGAAAAGACCTGCAAAATAATAAAAGCCCCTGATATCTCCTTCTGCTGAAATACCGATTTCGCGCGATTGAACAAGTTGTCCGGCAATTTTTGTCCTGTCAATAAAGTCGGTAGCATGTGCCCCCGGTATAAAGTCAATAGACTGTTGCGGCTTCATTGCTCCGGCTGTAAAGCGAAAAGCATCATGAAGCTTATAACCGACAAACGCATCCAGCAGGTTAGGTTCTCTTACCATATTGAATTGAAGACGATAATAGAACCGCTTGTCAATAGTGCCTCTGATATTCACTCGTGCATTGGCGGCTTCAAAAGTCCGCCCTCCCTGGAAATTATCATCTTCCAATGAAAACCTGAACCCACCCTGCAATAACAAATTTACAGTGAATGGATCATGCTGAACAGCAGATTTGATTTGTTCGGCCAAAGGCTCATCTTGTTCTTCAAAAATTGAGGCGGAAACCCCTGATGAAAAAATTATCATAAAAACTAAT
>PWJZ01000087.1 GCA_003559855.1 Bacteroidales bacterium | reverse complement strand
TACTTCCATTCATTTTTCGATATATTGTCGCATACGGCATGCGGATCGCAACTATAAGGCATCTTTGTGTCATTTTTATCACATCCGCCCGCCACAATGAAAATCAACACGATAATCATTAATAAGGAAATTTTATCTGTTTTTTTCATAGCTTAATGGTTTTTGATTGTCACTTTTACTTATTTATCCTGATTAATTATAGTTTGCCTGTAATGTTGTTCATCAGAGAGATAATTAATTTAAGCACTTCTAAAATCAAAAATAGTTATTAGTTATTCAAAAATTTTTGACATTATAAACAGACATTAATTAATACGCACCTATTTTCACTTCTTAAAGTCAACCTACTTGGTCAATATCATCCTCTTTGTATCCACTTCCCGTCCATCGGCAATAAGCGTATATAGGTACATTCCTGGCTGCAGCTCGGCTCCCTGGATTTTAATGCTCGAATGTCCGCGCTCGTTAATACCAAAACTTCTAATCTGCACTCCCTGCATATCGTAAATATAAAGCATAGCTTTGCCGGCGCTTTCCGGGATTGTGAAGCTGATGGTGGTGGCTTGATTAAAGGGATTGGGGTTGTTTTGATAGAGTACGGGCTTTTGACCCGGGTCTATCTTTTCATTATCAACTGTTGCTCCAGTCCCACCTTTCTTAGCATTGTCAATTCCATAAATTTCCTGACAACATTGTGTTTTTATAAGTCTTATCTCTTCCTCAAGCATTGCAATCCGTTCTTCCAAATCCTGAATTTTTCTACTGTTCTCGCTTTTCTTTTTTTCTTCTAAATACAATTCATCCATACGCATTTGCTGTCCTTTAAAAGCTTCGACCAATACAGGTATTAATCCGGTATAATTAATACTCATTACGCCATGGTCATTTTTATAAACTAAATCAGGATATACTTTTTCAAATTCCTGTGCTATAAATCCAATGTGGTCTCTATTCAGCAGAGAAGGGTCAACTTTGTGCTTTACAGTGGTTGTATCACATTTATAAAATTGCGGTTTTTCGGGCTTGAATTGATAAACCACAGGATTTAACAGCATAAGCTTTTCTATATCACTTTTTTGTAATGAGCTGATATTATCTTTAAAAAGCCGTTCATCACCTGCAATCGAATTCGCCCATCCTGAAATTTGACCTGTCACGTGTACGTTTCCTCTAAAATAGCCTGCATATTGACCTGGAACATTAGGATTTGCCCAGTCGCGAGTCCCTAATATTCCAGCACCATTGTGCTCACCTGTTACACGACCAAATACACCATAATTAAAACCATTTCTATAATTTTGAGCTTGACCAATTATACCAATGGCTGTACCATAATCCACAGGATTAGCACTAGATGCATTTGCATAAAAACCTCGTATACTACTTACCCCACTTGGAATGTTATAAAAATGACTATAAGAACCCCATAAATTGATACTTGTAATTGGTATATTTCTAATATATAAACCAATATTATCCTGAGGCTCTGTGCTGCCAATACTTACATTACCATTTTCATTCATTTTTATCTGACCAAATACTGGTGCTAGCAGTAAGCAACATACTGCTAGAAATAAAACTTTTTTTGGTACATAGTTACAAATTTTATGTACCCTTTTATAATTTTTTTGTTTCATAATTGTTAGATTTAAAATTTAGTAAAATAATGATTAACAAGGAATTTATCAAATAATAAAGCCTGTTTAACTTGCTGGCAATTAATAATATACAAAAATAAAAAAAAAAAAAACAGAGAATACAAATTAAATAAAGTTAAATAATGTTAAATATTTTGTAAAAAAATATAAATGCAAAGCAATATTTCCGAAAAAAAGAATTAACACAATTTTTGGTACAAATTTCATCCTTCTTACTTTTTATATGGTACAATTTCTTACTTTCGTTATTGGTATTTCAATCTGTTATAATAAAATATTAAAAGATGAATAAACGGTTAACAATAGTATTGTTTCTTTTTTCAGTTTTTTGCTTTTGTTCATATGCTATTGACAACAAAAAGGTTGAAGTATATGTTTCAAAAGAAAGGGTGATAAATGATGTTTATACGTTGGCATCCGATAGCATGAAAGGGCGAAAGTTTTCTTGTCCGGGAAGAGAGAAAGCCGCATCATATATTGCAGCACAATTTCAAAAAGCAGGGTTGAAAGGGATCAATGATAGTGAAGAGCCTTATTTCCAAAAAATACCCGTGCGAAATATTGACAGGGGGAAAACAATTATATATAAAAATGATTTTGAATATATATCCGGTGAATCTTTTTCTTTTGCATCTACCGAAGCATTGGATGACAGTCTTTCAATCCCGGTAAAATTTGTCGGATATTCTACAGGTGAAATGGTTGGATGCACAGGAGAAGATACACTTGTTTTTTTCCTTGCACATGATTTAACCGATGCACATTTCAGACTTAAAGATCTTGCCGGTGCCACCGGTGCAAAATATT
The DNA here is from genome assembly GCA_003559855.1 of Bacteroidales bacterium. Taxonomy (GTDB): domain Bacteria; phylum Bacteroidota; class Bacteroidia; order Bacteroidales; family UBA7960; genus PUKZ01. Next base: position 40,022 of record PWJZ01000087.1, on the reverse strand, counting down.
TTGGGTTTTCAATATTCGGTGAGAAACGGGAAGTCTCAAATTTTATATCAAATGAACAATCACTAAGTCTTGACAGGTATCCCGTAAATTCCTTCGGTTATTTCAGAACTGACAGATCAGATAATTGGTTATTTGATTATTTGCCTTATACCGGAAAAGATATTGGCCTGTTTTTGTTTGATGAAAAATTATTTTCAAAACAGTTTGGTCAACAGTTGAGAACAAAACACCGTCTGTCTGAAAAAAGCTTCAGAAACGGGGTTTTACCTTATTCAGTTGAAACAACTCTTAGTTTTATGACTACCTTTCAATTGATAGAAATTACCACTTTTGATGATAACGTAATTGGTTATATTGAAGGTGCTGATTTAAGGGACGAGTTTGTAATTATTTGCGGACATTATGATCATTTGGGTAAGCGCGGTGATAAGATATTTTACGGTGCGGATGATAATGCTTCGGGAACTGCGGCGGTGATGGAATTAGCGAGGATGTTTATGCAGGCTCGAAATAGTGGTATGGATTTCAGGAGAAGTATAGTTTTTATAGCTTTCGGTGCTGAGGAAAGTGGATTGAACGGTTCGTTATATTATGTAGAGAATCCTGTTTTTCCGGTTGAGAATACTGTTCTGGTAATTAACCTTGATATGGTGGGGCGTTCTGATCAGCCTGAAGATGTTCCGGGGTATGGCTTTGTATTGACAATGCAGGGGTTGAGAAGACCGGTATGGAGAGCTTTCCGCAATACCGGCAGACAGATTGATGATATCAGGCTTGAACGCATGTTACCTTCGATACGTACGATCATGTCTTATCTTGGATCGGATCATTATTCTTTTATACGTAAGGGAGTGCCGGCTGCATATGTTAATACAGGAATGCATCCCGATTATCACAGACCATCAGATACGCCCGACAAAATTAATTACGACAATCTCGTAAATATTATCAAAGTTGTTTTTACTATTGCTGCGAAAGTTGCTAACGAACCGGAACGCTTTCCGTTAGAATAGTTCTTTTCAGAATTAATGAAATAAATATTGTAATTTCGTATAAAGAATTATTAATCAGATAAAGACATGTCCGGCAACAGTATAGGCAAGAGATTAGTTCTGACCACTTTTGGTGAGTCGCATGGACTTTGTATTGGTGGTGTCATTGATGGATACCCGGCAGGGATCAGTATTGATTACAGCCATTTGCAAACGGAGCTTTCAAAACGGCGCCCCGGACAATCACACCTGGTCAGTCAGCGTGAAGAAGAAGATAAAGTAGAGTTTTTGTCAGGTATTTATAATAATAAAACACTGGGTTCTCCAATAGCCTTTATAGTAAAAAACAAAGACATAAGATCATCGGATTATGATGATCTGAAGGATATATATCGCCCATCGCACAGTGATTATACATATGATATGAAATACGGTTTTCGTGATGAGCGTGGCGGAGGCAGAGCTTCGGCACGTGAAACCGTCGCAAGAGTGGTGGCAGGCGCTCTCGCAAAACAGTTCCTAATCAAAAAAAACATCCAAATAACGGCTTTTGTAAGAAGTATAGGCAAAATATCAACTCAAAAACACCCGGATGAGATCGACCACGAAAATATAGAAAAAAGCCCCGTAAGATGCCCTGACCCGGAAATTTCAAAAAAGATGATAAATTATATTGAGAAAATGATAGAAGAGGGCGATTCAACCGGCGGAGTTGTTGAGTGTATAGTCAAAGGTGTTGATGCGGGTTTGGGCGAGCCGGTTTTTGATAAACTGCATGCAGATCTCGGTAAGGCAATGCTTTCGATTAATGCAGCTAAAGGATTTGATTATGGAAAAGGATTTGATGCCGCAAAAATGAAAGGATCGGAGCATAATGATCGGTTCGGTCTGAAAAACAATAAAATTATTACCCTCACAAATAATTCAGGGGGCATACAAGGCGGAATTAGCAATGGTATGGATATTTATTTCAGGGTTGCTTTTAAACCCACACCAACAATTAAAAAAGAACAAAAAACAGTCGATAAAAAAGGACAAACCCGTAAATTCACAGCACCGGGACGTCATGATCCCTGTGTCGTACCAAGAGCCGTTCTAATAGTTGAATCTATGGCGGCGTTTATTATAATGGATCATTTTTTAAGACTCTGAAAAATGATGCTCTTGCCCAATTCCGCCGAATGAAAATTGTGTGAAATAAACATAATGTCAAACAATAATCTTTTGAGCCGATTATTATATTAATAGTCAAAATTTAAAGTACATGAAAAAAGGACTGAAAATTGCCGGAATAATCATTGTTGTTTCGCTGGCTTTACTGATCGTTTTGCCTATTAGCTTCAAAGGCAAGATAACGGAAATTGCAAAAGAAGAGATTAACAGGAATGTCAATGCTGAAGTTGATTTTAAAACAATACGAATATCGTTGTTACGTAACTTTCCGAATGTTTCATTAAGACTTGTTGGTCTTTCAGTAGCTGGTGTTGATAAGTTTGAAGGCGTTAAATTAGCCGATGCAGGTTCGATATTTGTTTCGGTTGATATTATGAGTATTTTTAAAGGCGACAGTTATAAAGTACGATCAATACGTATTGATGATCCTTCTTTGAATATCAGGGTTTTGAAAGATGGTACGGCCAACTGGGATATTATGATTCCACCGGAGGAAATACCTGATGTGAAGGAGGAACAAAAGGATACCGAACCCTTTGAATTTAATATGGCATTGCAGAACTTTGAATTACGAAGGGCTGATATTATATATGATGATGCAGCAATGGATGTTTATGTGGAGATAATAAATCTTAACCATAAGCTCAGAGGCGATTTTACCGCCGACTTTGCCATCCTTGATATTCTTTATACAACAGCTGAATCCTTAACTTTCAGTTTCGAAGGTATTCCTTTTATTTTACGGGCGGTTTTTAACTTCAGGGCTTTGATTGATGCTGACTTTACGCAGCAACATTTTGTTTTCCGCGAAAACGAGCTTTCACTGAATGATTTGTCAATAGGTTTTGACGGATATTTTGCCATGCCTGCCGGCAGTGACATGGATATAGACCTGACATTCTATTCCAGAAGAACCGACATCAGATCGTTGATCTCGATGATACCTGCAATATATGCAAAAGACTTTGAAAATATCAGAACTTCCGGAGTTTTTGTTCTCAATGGGCATTTGAAGGGATCCTTGGGTGAAGATATAATACCGGGATTTGGATTGAATATCTTGCTTGAAGATGGTGAATTCTCATACCCCGATCGGCCCGGTGCGGTAACAGATATGCATATAATTGCGCAAGTGGTTAATGAAGGTCATGATATTGACCAAACAGTCGTTGATATTTCGCGCTTTAGTTTAAATATGGCCGATAATCCCGTATATGCGAGATTTAGCCTAAAGACACCCGTTTCCGATCCGCAGTTTGATATTGCTCTAAACTGTGATGTTGATTTATTTGCAATTAAGGATATTTACCCTTTGCCACCTGAAGAATCAATAAAGGGAACAGTAAAAGGTGATGTCGTGGCCAGGGGAAAATTGTCATTGTTAGAGCAGCAAAGATACGATGAACTTGAGGTAAAAGGTTTACTTGAATTTAAAAACATTGAATATGCGAGTTCTGATCTTGATGAGATCATTGAGTTGAATGAGGTTGTTTTTGATTTTTCGCCGCATTATATAGAGCTGTCATCTATGGATTGCAGGTTCGGAGAAACTCATGTTCTTGCAAACGGGCGTATTCATAATATTTTCGGTTATATATTTGGTGACCAGTTGTTAAGTGGCATGTTTGATTTCCGTGCAAACTACATTGACATTAACCGGTTTATGGCAGAGGTTCCGGAACAACCCAAGCCCGAAGAAGCGGAACCTGTGAAAATGTCGTTAATTCAGGTGCCTGAAAACATTGATTTTACACTAAAATCACAGATAGACAAGATTTTGCTTGGCAACCTTGATGTTACGAATATAATTGGTACAATAAGGGTTGTTGACAGGCAGGCACGAATGGAAAACCTGAGGATGGACCTTTTAGGAGGATCTTTGAATCTTAATGGTTCATATGCGACTTCCGGGCTTGACTTTGCAGATGTTAACTTCCTGCTGGCAATCGAAAATTTTGATATACAGCAAACATTCAAAACTTTCAACACGGTTCAGACGCTTGCTCCTATAGGCAGATATTCACATGGCCATTTCAGTGCGGGTTTGAACTTAAAGTCTGTTTTTGACCATGAATTGATGCCTGTTATTGAAACCCTTGAAGGTGCCGGCAATATCAGCTCTCCGGGCATAAGAATAGAGGACCCGCCGGCTATGCAAAAACTGGCTGACGGATTAAGGATGGATAAGCTGAACAGAATGGAATTGCGTGACTTCAGGGCCAGTTTTTCCTTTAAGGAAGGTAAGATTATGTTTGACCCTTTCGACATAAATTTCGGAAAATCCAGTGCTACTGTTGAAGGCGAAACACATTTTGATAAGACCATTGATTATGGTATCAGGTTTCGAATTCCTCGTGAGGAATTCGGGGCCCAGGCAAATCAGGTTCTGGACGGGTTGGTTTCACAGGCTTCAGCGGTAGGATTCAGGGTTGATCTGGGTGATGAGGTAAAAATAGATGCACGTATTACCGGGACTTATGCTGATCCTGAAGTTTCTTTTAAACTGTCTGATAAAATGTGGACTGCAAGGGATGCTGTCCGTGAACAAATTAAGGATAAGGCTGAGGAGTTGATCAGGGAAGCCCGGGAGGAGGTAAAAGAAGCAATTGATGAGACAAAGGAGCAGGTACATGAGGAGCTGGAGAAGAGGGTTCAGCATGTTTTAAGCGAAGCAAGGCGTAATGCTGACCGCGTACGTTCGGAATCAAAAAGGGCTGCACAAAGGGTACGTGATGAGGCCCGGCAACAGGCTGAAAAGCTTGAAAAAGAAGCAAGCGGGACTATAGCTAAAGCCGCTGCACGACGTACAGGCCAAAGCCTTATCAGCGAAGCTGATAAAAAAGCAGAACAAATTGAAAAAGAAGGCGAACGTAGTGCTCAAAAGATCATTGATGAAGCAAACGAAAGAGCAGAACGTATCCGAGCCGGTAAAGAATAAAAAGAAGATCGTTAGTTCAACATAAACCTTACGGGCAGGTTAAACTGTACCCTTACCGGCTGACCTCTTTGCTTGCCGGGGTTCCAGCGAGGCATGTTTTTCACTACCCTGATTGCTTCGGCATCACACCCCCCGCCTATGCCCCTGATAACTTCAACATTGGTGATCGAACCATCGCGCTCAACCACAAACGTGACAAATACGGTTCCCTGAATTCCGGCTTCCCGTGCCATTGTCGGATACCTTATATTATCACTTAAAAATTTATACAATGCTTCATGACCACCGGGAAATTCAGGTTGATCCTCTACAATTGTAAATACATAATCTTCCTCAACCTCCTCTTCTTCAACAATAATGGGTTCATATTCGGGAATCTCCTCATAAAGATCGGCTTCTGCATCAATGATAAACTCATCGTCTATTTCCACATCATCGTCAACAATTATCAACTCTTGTGACGCTTCTGGCGGTGGTGGAGGTGGCGGTTCCTCAGGGCGGGTAATTGGAATATCTTCCTCTTCAATAATATCCAATTCCAGTGTTCCGAGATCAAACTCCGGACGCTCATACTGCCTCATATTAAAAGCCCAAAGTACAGCTGCCAAAGCCAGTACTACCCCTATCTGGAAAAACAAGTGCTTCTTGCTCTCAAGATCAGCTTTTTTTGATTTTTTGGGTTCCATGATTTTATTTTATTTATATTCTTAATAACGTCTTTTTTGCTGGTTTCTTTTTAGCTAAGATACAAAAAATAATCGAATTAATAAAGTTGTGGCTCTTATAATTTATTTTTGTTGAGATTTTTTAACAATTTATTTTTAAAGAGACCGTAAAAAATAAGCGCTCCTGTTATAGCTCCCGTAATATTGGCAAAAAAATCCCAAACATTTCCACTACGCGAAATAAGCCATGTTGCCTGAATAACTTCGGTAAAGCCACCATAAATAACGCTTATGGATATGGCGTAAACCATATAATGCCCTTGCAATGATCTGAACAAATTTTGTTTAAAAAACCCAAAGCACAATAGCAGGCTGAAAATAAAGAATAAAGCAAAATGGATTACTTTATCAATATGTTCGATATTAAGAAGCCTTACCTTTGGTATTGCGCTTTCCGGAATACTTATAACGATAAAAATACCAACTCCCCAGATGATTGCGGGCAACAAATGCCCTATGAATATTAAACCTTTGCGGGACTTTTGCACCGGTATTTTTATAAATATGTTATTCAACCGATTTTTTGTACTCCTCAGCCGAAAGCAATTCGTCCAATTCTGCTTTGTCAGTTAATTTTATTTTAATGATCCATCCTTCGCCGTAAGGGTCTTTATTTATAATATCGGGCGAATTTTCCAGTTCTTCATTGAATTCAAGCACTTCACCCGACACAGGCATAAACATGTCTGAAACAGTTTTTACGGCTTCAATTGTGCCGAATGCTTCCTCCTTATCCAGTGTTTCGCCGACAGTATCTACTTCAATAAATACAATGTCGCCTAATTCGTTTTGAGCAAAATCGGTGATGCCAACGTATACTTCATCACCATTTATCTTAACCCACTCATGATCTTTAGTGTACTTAATATTATCAGGATATTTCATTTGTTTGATGTTTTAATTGTTATTAAATCTATGGCTTAACTTTTAATTAATATTTATTGAAAAATTTTTTCCAGGGCAAATATATCTTTTAAAGGTTTCCTGACACAAATTTTGTAAAAACAGATAACACTGAATTTAAAACGCAAGACTTGAATAATTTCTTTACCGTGTCAAAAATACAATCTTTTTTAAAGTGCAAATATAAAAAACTAAAATCAATTTTTGTTTTTGGCTTTTAATGCCATTGCATATAATTTTATTTGTTTTATCATATTGTTAAGGCCATTAGCCCTGGTGGGAGAGAGATGTTCTTTCAGCCCGGTTTTTTCGATAAATGAGAGTTTGGCATTTATTATTTCGTCCGGTGTTCTGCCAGATAGAACGCGAAGCAGAAATGCAATGATCCCTTTTGTTATCAGGGCATCGCTGTCGGCCCTGAATTTAATTTTTCCGTTTTCGTATGATGCATGAAGCCAGACTTGTGACTGACATCCTTTGATAAGGTATTGCGGCTGTTTGTATTTTTCTTCTAAAGGCTTAACTGATTTGCCCTGCTCAATAAGATAATTGTATTTGTCCGTCCAGTCTTCGAACATTTCAAATTCCGAAACTACTTCCGATTCAATATCTTCTATGCTCATAGGGTTTTGTTTTGGTTGATTGCCGGGTTGCCGGATGCTTATTATCGTTTTTGCTGTTCATAACAAGAAGCAACTGCTTTTAAATACGGCAACAGTTAAATAACATTTTTACAAGACAAAATTAATTATTTTTTAAAAAAAAGACCTATATGATACATATAGGGTAACAAGTTTATTTGGTCATCAGTTCTTGTTTTTCTTCTTCGTTAAGATTAAGGTCGTCTGCAATTTTAAAAGGGTTAGGTTTACTGATTATATAGAACAGAATTATTATAGCCAGTATAAGCATTAGGTTTGTATTACCCGTCAACAAAAAGAACGCACTTGACAATACGGCAGCTGAAAGTATTGACAGGAATTTGAAGATCATAGCTTTTCGGTATGGCAGAAGTTTTGCGGAAAGACTAATTGATGTCTTTATTTTTTTAATTGACCTTTGGGATGAGATGTAGCCTGCGGGCAAAATCCCTATTGTTGCTGCTATTGCAATCCATTGCATAAAGTAGGCGGCAGGGCTTTTTTCCTGAAGAATACTGCCTGAATTACTTACATATAATGAGGCTATAACGATAGAAACAATTATCGCAATAAAGATTATTCCGTATATTTTCATAACGGATTTCAACAGCACTTTTGCTCTGTAATTGTTTTTATCAGACATATAATGTATAATGGTTTTAAAATAATTGTTTTCGTTTATTCTTTAGACCAGCATCTTTCTGACCATCTTCAGCCCTTCTGTAAACAGGTCTATCTCTTTTTTATTGTTATAGACAGCCAAAGCGGCTCTGACAGTTCCGGGAATCTGGAAAAAATCCATTAGCGGTTCTGTACAGTGATGACCCGTTCTGACAGCAATCCCCAATTTATCCAAAATAACACCTGTATCGTATGGATGAATATCTTCAAAGAGGAATGATATTACGCTGGTTTTTTCGGTTGCCGTTCCTATGAGCCGTATTTTGTCAATTTTCTGCAATTCTTGTGTAATGTATTGCAGCAGATTGTTTTCATGTTTTTCAATATTTTCGTATTTAAGAGATTGAACAAATAATATGGCTTGTTCGAGTGCAAGCACATCTGCAACATTTGGTGTTCCGGCTTCAAATTTAAACGGCAAATCATTAAATGTTGTTTTGGCAAAGGTGACGTTGCTGATCATTTCACCTCCGCTTTGATAGGGGGGCATTTGTTCCAGCCACTCTTCTTTACCGTACAGCACCCCCACACCCATCGGTCCGTACATTTTATGACCGGAAAAGCAGTAAAAATCACAATCAAGCTGGGAGACGTCAACTTTCATATGTGCTACAGCCTGAGCTCCGTCTAAAAGCACCGGTATGTTTTTCTGACGGGCAGCTTTTATGACCTGTCTTACAGGGTTTATAGTACCCAAAGTATTGCTTACATGGGTGATTGCCACAATTCGTGTTTTTTCATTGAGCATATCATAGTACTTATCCATGATAAGTTCACCGCTTTGGTTAATGGGTATTATTTTTAATTTGGCTCCCCTTTCCTGGCAAGCCAATTGCCATGGAACTATATTGGAATGATGTTCCATAGCCGATATAAGAACTTCATCGCCTTTGCCGATAAACTTCCTTGAAAAAGAGGATGCAACTAAATTCAAGGCGTCGGTTGCCCCGCGTGTGAAAATAATTTCACTTGGCCGTTGAGCATTAATAAACAATTGGGTTGTTTTACGGCTGTTTTCATAAGCTTCGGTTGCCTTGCGGCTCAAATAATAATCACCACGGTGTATATTGCAATTTTCATTACTATAGTAATCATTTAACCTTTCAATGACAACCCTGGGCTTTTGAGTAGTTGCTGCATTGTCGAAATAAACAAAGGGCTTTTTGTTTATTTGTTGATGTAATACAGGGAATTCCTCTCGTAATTTTTGAATATCAAAACTCATATAATTATTCAGATTAATAAAAGTCCTTAAAAAAATTATTTGTACGGATATTTTTCAGATTGGCGGTCACTCTGTCTATCTCTGTAATAAAAAAATAATAAAACAAATAATCAAAGAGTTGCACAGAGTATAACAGAGATTGCACCAGAGCAAAATCTTTACATGTACTGTTGTACTTTAATTTACCAATCATAATTTCAATCCAGAATATTTTGAACAAATCTGGGTTCTTTACTGCTGCAGTTCAATATGCACTGGTCACATATTGACAGTTCACCTTTAAGTCTTTTTTCAACGAGTTTATTTATATTATCTTTTAATGGTTCTATTGATATTTTTTTCACAACTTCACTTGCGAAAGCATACATAAGCAGTTGTCGTGCGGTTCTTTCGCATATTCCCCGCGATCTCATATAGAACATTGCATTTGGGTCTAATTGTCCAACAGTTGCGCCATGGCTGCATTTCACATCATCAGCATAAATTTCGAGGAATGGTTGAGTGTTGATCTTAGCTTCATCGGTCAATAATATGTTTTTATTGTTTTGGAAAGCCATGGTGTTTTGAGAGCCCCTTCTTACAAGCACTTTTCCGCTAAAGACGCCACTTGCCTGGTCGTCAAGGATGCCTTTATAGAGTTGGTTTGATCGACTGTTGGGCGCTGCATGGTCAGCAAAAACGCTGTTATCTATATGCTGGTATTTGTCCATAAGGTATAATCCGTTTAATTCGGCAGTGCAGTTTTCGCCCTTAATGGAAAGATCAACCTGGTTTCTGGTAAGACCTCCGTTAAGTGTCATAACATTGTTATTAAGGGTGCTGTTTTGTTCCTGGCGGAAAAACATAGAGGTAACCAGAGCTGAGTTGCGTCCTTTATTTTGAACTTTATAATGATCAATAAATGCATTTTTGTGCAGTATAACTTCCGAAACGGTATTGGTAAAACTGATGTTATGTGTCAGTGAATGATCACAATGCACAAGTGTCAGCTTACTGTTTTTGCCTGCTATGATCAGGTTGCGGGGTTGCAGGAATACCGGTTTATCTGAGTCTACAATGTTGATGACCTGCACCGGCTTTTCAACTTTAACATTGTCAGGAACATAAATGAACAACCCATCCTGCATGAATACCGTATTAAGTGATATCAGGCTTTGTTCACTGATTTTGGCAACAGAGCCCAGATACTTTTCGATAATATCGGGGTAGATCTCCATGGCCTTGTACAGGCTCCCAATTATGGTACCATCTTTAAGACAGCTCAGCGGCGAGTTTTTATAAGCAAACCAACCGTTGATAAGCGTAACACAATATGTGTCGAGATCATAAACATCGCAGGTGAAAATTTTACTGACATCAATTTTTTGAAACTTCGATTCAAAATCAATAATGTAGTCATCCCTGAATAAGGGCTCGGGGTTTGTAAAACGCCAGCTTTCCATTGTTTTGGAGGGAAGTTCTAACTGTTTGAAATGCTCAAAAGCTATTTGTCTTAATTTGTCAATTATATCGGAAGAATTACCGGGTATTTGATCATGTTTATTCTCAAACAGGGCTATCATAGCTTTTTTAAAAGCATGAGGTTTTAATGAGCTGTTGTTATTTGCGATCATCGGTTCAAAATTTTGACATATTGACAAATATTGTAATAATATCTATTCACTTTTATTTTTTATCCATTCATAGCCCTTTTCTTCAAGTTCGAAAGCAAGTTCTTTACCTCCGCTTTTTACAATCATACCGTCAAAAAGCACATGAACGAAGTCGGGGATAATATAGTCGAGCAATCGCTGATAATGAGTAATAATAATTGTTGCATTATCTTTACGGCGGAGCATGTTTACTCCGTTTGCCACAACTTTAAGTGCATCTATATCAAGCCCTGAGTCGGTTTCATCAAGAATTGCAAGTTTTGGTTCAAGCAAAGCCATTTGAAATATTTCATTTTTCTTTTTTTCTCCGCCGGAAAAACCTTCGTTGACCGACCTGTCTGTAAGTTTTGATTGGATTTTTACAAGTTTCTTTTTTTCTTCCATGAGTTTAAGAAATTCTGCACCCGATAAAGGTTTAAGATCAAGGTGCTTGCGTTTTTCATTAATTGCTGTTCTCATGAAATTTGTCATACTTACACCCGGTATTTCAACCGGGTATTGAAAGCCAAGGAATATACCTTCTTTTGAACGTGCTTCAGGGGGTATATCCAAAAGGTTTTTTCCCATATAAGTTACTTCTCCCTGTTCGACAGTGAAATCATTACGCCCTGCAATGACCCAGGCAAGTGTGCTTTTGCCGGTGCCGTTGGGTCCCATAATTGCGTGAATCTCACCTTCTTTTACCTCCAGGTTTAAGCCTTTAAGAATAAGCTTATCCTCAATCGATACTTTTAAATTTTTTATTGATAACATATTATGTTATGTTTTTTGTTGGAACACAGATGACACAGATTAGGCGGATTTACGCATATTCATTTGCTATCATCAGTCAAATCAGTATAATCCGTGTTCTGTTTATATTTTATATTTCTATCATTTAAAGGTCTCTGTATGGTTTTATTTAATTAATTTCAAATTCACGGATTTTTTATCCGACACTTCCTTCCAAACTAACCGACAGTAAGTTTTGTGCTTCTACGGCAAACTCCATCGGCAGTTTATTAAGTACATCTTTGGCATATCCGTTAACTATAAGTCCTATTGCGTTTTCCATATCTATGCCTCTTTGCAGGCAATAGAAAAGCTGGTCTTCGGAAATTTTACTGGTGGTAGCTTCATGCTCGGCGACCGACGATTTGTTTTGAACGTCTATATAAGGGAATGTATGTGCTCCTGATCTGTTACCAAGCAGTAAAGAGTCGCACTGGGAAAAGTTTCTTGAGTTGGCAGCTTCTTTCGACATTTTAACAAGTCCGCGATAGCTGTTATTGCTGTTTCCGGCAGAAATGCCCTTACTGATGATTGTGCTGCGCGAATTTTTACCTAAATGTATCATTTTGGTTCCGGTATCAGCTTGTTGCATATTATTGGTTACTGCAACCGAGAAAAACTCGCCGGTAGTATTATTGCCTTTAAGTATCAGGCTTGGATATTTCCATGTAATGGCGGAACCGGTTTCTACCTGTGTCCATGAGATTTTAGCATTATCACCTTTACAAATTCCTCTTTTGGTAACAAAATTAAATACTCCACCTTTGCCTTTTTTATCTCCCGGCCACCAGTTTTGCACGGTAGAATATTTAACTTCGGCGTTTTTTTGAGCAATGATTTCAACAACGGCGGCATGTAACTGATTTTCGCTTCGCATAGGAGCTGTACAGCCTTCAAGATAGCTGACATAACTATCTTCCCCGGCAACTATGAGCGTCCTTTCAAATTGACCCGTATTAGCTGCATTTATCCTGAAATAGGTAGAAAGCTCTATCGGACATTTAACACCCTTGGGTATATAAACGAAAGAGCCATCACTGAACACGGCAGAGTTTAAAGCGGCAAAAAAATTATCGGTATAAGGCACAACGGAAGCGATATGTTCTCGTACCAATTCAGGATGATTTTGCAACGCTTCACTAAACGATGAAAAGATTATGCCTTTTTCAGCAAGCTTTTTCTTGTAAGTAGTAGTTATGGATACGCTGTCCATAACAGCATCAACGGCAATGCCCGCCAATTGTTTTTGTTCTTCAAGAGGTATGCCCAGCTTATTGAAAGTTTCAAGCAATTCAGGGTCAACCTGGTCCAGGTTCTCGTATTGTGGCTTTTTGCGGGGAGCAGCATAATAAATCATATCCTGGTAATCTATAGGATTGTATTTTATGTGCGCCCAGGTTGGCTCTTTCATCTTTTGCCAGTGCCTGAATGCTTTTAACCTGAAATCAAGCATGAAATCAGGCTCCTTCTTCTTAGCCCATATAAAACGAACAGTATCTTCCGATAAACCTTTTGATGCCGTATCAGTTTGAATATCAGTATAAAAACCGTATTTGTACTCGTCACGGGTAAACTTATCTATTAGTTTGTTGTTATTGTTTTGCATTTTATTAGAAAATGTGAATAATATAAGCAGCCGTCAAAAAATCACGCATTGGAGGCCCTCAAAATAATTGTGCAAAGTTAATCATTTAGTAAAGAAGAACCTCAAAGATTATTTGGTAATTTTATAGCCCTGGATTCAGGTTTTAAGTTTGCTGTTATAAAAAAAGGCCGTTCTTAGTTTTTTATAGAAACGGTGTTTTAAATTGAGCAGATTTAAAAAAGTTATTTGTCAGAGTCAGATTCAGGGTCTTTCATTTCATCAAGAATGGTTTTTACTTCCTGCTCTGTTTCAAAAAGTGCCTTTTTGCATTTTTTTATCAGATAGGATGCGCGTTTAAGTTTGACGGTCAATTCATCCAGTGAAATTTGATCATCTTCTATTTCGTTAACGATGTTTTCAAGTTCTTCAATTGCTTCAGAATATTTTAATGATTCTGCCATTAGATTTTCTTTTTTAGTTAATAGTTATTTGAGCAGGTTTTGAATATTTCAAAATTAATCTTTTTGTTGTTTGACAATACTGATTAATTTTCCTATGCTTAAAACAGTTTCAATCTCATCACCTTTACCGGCTGATTTTGATGAAGTTATGCGATCACCTTTTTTAAGTGTTATGGAATATCCTCGTTTCAGGGTATTGTTTGGGTTTAAAAGGGTTGCTTTGTTTTCATGTAATAAAATTTTGTTTTTTTCGATTTTAATATGATTTGATGTTAACGCAGAGAATATTTTTATAAATAGTTTTAATCGCGATTGTAGTTTAAATATGTGCTTTTCAGGCAGGTAAGCAATTTTCGCTGCTGTGTCTGACAATTTGTCTTGTTGGTATTTGATACGGTTAGAGGATACCTTGTGCAGGTATTTCGAAAGGTTGAATATCAGATAGTTTTGTTTTTGAAGTGTTTTATTACCGTGAGCCTTTATCATGTTCCAGACATGCATGATTCTGTAGTTTTCCTGTTTCATGAGCTTACCGGCATTATTAACCAGTGTTTTTCTGTTGTCTTCCAGTCGGTTGAAGAAGGTTTCAAATTTGTTTATAAAAAAGTAAGCTATGTCAGTTGGTGTTATCTTATTTTCCCATGCGATCGTTTCGACAATAGTTTGGTTTGTAGAGTGTCCGATACCGGTTATAACGGGTATCGGGCAAAGAGCGACTTCTTTAGCCATTTGGTAATTATCGTAGCAATTCAGACCTATGTCTCCTCCGCCTCCCCTGATAATTGCAACGGCATCAAAATCATCAGCATTTTTTCTTATTATCCTCAATTGCGCCGAAATAGTTTCTACTGCGCGGTCGCCTTGTAGTATTGCGGGAAACAATTTGTATTTTATCGCAAATTGTCGGTGGTGGTTGTTTATTATATTGCGGAAATCATGATAACCTTTACTTGTTTCTACCGAAACTACGGCAATTTGCGACGGTAAAAGCGGAAGATGCGTGCTTTTGTTTTTATCGAAAAGTTTTTCACTTATTAGTTTTTCTATGGTTTGTTGTTTTTCACGGGCCATTTCACCCAAAGTAAATGACGGCTCTATCTCCACAATGTTGAGAGAAAGCCCGTAGACCGGATGAAAAGTTATTGATGCCCTGAAAAGGATATTGATACCTTCTTTTAATTCTTCGCCAACTATGTTTTGGAAATTATTGCTGATATTTTGGTAGTCGCTAGCCCAAATGTTTGCACGCATTTGTGCTTTAATGATATTTCCTGCTTTCTCAACCAATTCAGGATAACAATGTCCGCTTCGGGGATAAAAATTCAGCCTGGCAATCTCCGCTTTTATCCAATAAGTGCCGGTATAGTTACGCTCAATGACAGATCTCAGGCTTTGCGTAATTTCAAGAAGAGAGAATATTCTCCTGTCATCATGCATAAAATCGCAAATTGAAAATTAAAACCAAATATATTATATCCTTTGGTTTGGATCAAGATGATCCGTTTTGCCGGATTCGCTGTTATGCAAATATTTTTGAAAAAAAAGTTATATCAGCAGAACAACCCCTGCTTTACTCTGCTTTAGCTATTCTGTTCTTGTTTATAACAAGTTTAAATCCTTTACCGTGTATGTTTACGAGTTCAATGTTAGGATCGTCCTTAAGATATTTTCTCAGTTTGGCTATGTAAACGTCCATGCTCCTGGCATTGAAATAATTATCATCGAACCAAATACGCTTCAGTGCGTCAGAACGGTTAAGGATTTCATTTGCATTGTCGCAAAGCATTTTCAACAGCTGAGATTCCTTTGATGTAAGCTTTTGCTGCTTGTCATTTATTGTGAGAAGCTGACGTGCAAAATCAAAAGTGTATTCGCCAATATGGAAATATGTTTTTTGCATGGATTTATCCAGATCAGGGGAATATCTTTTGTAAATTGTATTTATCCGAAGAAGTAGCTCTTCCATGCTGAATGGCTTGGTTATGTAGTCATCAGCACCTATCTTCAAACCTTCGATAATGTCTTCCTGCATCGTTTTGGCCGTCAGAAAGAGAATAGGTATTTTCTGGTCAAGCTTGCGGATCTCTTTTGCTAATGTAAATCCGTCCTTTACTGGCATCATTACATCAAGAATGCAAAAGTCATAGGACTCCTTAAGATAATGATCATAAGCTTCCTGACCATCTACACATAATGTTGTAGGAAATCCTTTTGCTTCAAGATATGCTTTAAGGATAGTTCCCAAATTGGGATCATCTTCAGCTAGTAATACTTTAATTTTTTGTTTATTCATAATTAATTAGATTTCTGATAATTTTCATTATTGTTTTGATTATTGAATACATTAGGCAGAAAAATAGTAAATTTTGAACCTTTTCGTAGTTCACTTTCCAAAAATATATTGCCTCCGTGAAGTTCAATTATATTTTTAACATAGCTTAAACCTAGCCCAAAACCTTTAACATCGTGTATGTTTCCGGTTGAGACCCTGTAAAGGTTGTCAAATATTTTTTTATGGTATGATTTACTTATGCCTACACCATTATCTTCAATGGTTATCACGATGCCTTCATCGTTGTTGCTTGTTGTTATTATGATTTCCGGTGTTTTGGTTGTGTATTTAATGGCATTGTCCATCAGATTAAAAATAACGTTTACCATATGGAGCTTATCGGTTTTAAGATGGGAATATTCAGCATTTAATTTTGTTATTACTGCTCCGTGGCGGCTTTTGATCTGAATGGAAATTTTATCAATTGCATTTGAAATGATTTCATGTATATCAGTAACGGAAAAATTGAGCTTAAATTTCCCTTTATCTATCAATGCTGTTTGAAGCACTTTTTCGGTCATAATGCCCAGTCTCTTGTTTTCTTCTTCAATCATTTCGATGTAACTTTGATATAGTTTTTCCGTCTTCCTGACATCTTTATCGTTTAATGCCTGGCAAGCAAGTGAAATAGTGGAAATAGGCGTTTTAAGCTCGTGAGTCATATTGTTAATAAAATCGGTTTTCATTACCGAAAGTTTTTTTTGTCGAATGATTGTAAAGATAATAAAAACAAAGGAGAAAATGATAATAAAAATAAAAACTGTTGATGTGCTCATCATAATATTCAATTGTGAGAGCAAATATTTCTTTTGATCCGGGAAATATAATAAAAGATATTCGGGATTGCTGAATACAGAATTGGGAAACAGACTAAATAAATAACCCTCTTTCAGGAGTTTTTCGGCATGTTGGCTTGTTTTTTCACATATAAATTTGTTATAAACAGGATTATATATTGCGAACTCATAATCGGTATTTATACCATGGTTTAATAATTCATATCTGATAAGAGAGTCGAGCATTGATCTGTTAAAATCATGGCTTAGGCTATAAGTGAAGCAATCCTGAAAAAAAAGATCATCGAAAAGATCATTGATTATTTTTGTTCTTCCTTTGAATGTTCTGAATGATGCGTCTTCAAATTCCCTGAGGCCGTTTCTTTGAATAAACCCCTGGTTTTTGGCAATGTCAAATCCGGTATGTAAAACAACGCTGGTGTCATATGGGTGAGATGTTTTTTCTTGATAAGGTTTTTCAAAATATATAGCTGATCTTTTTCCCTGGTACACATTATTATTATCAAAGCATTGATCTGTAAAGTATTCGTCTGTTGAAAATATCTGGTTGTAGTGATATCGGTTGAGCGAGTCGAGTATATTAAATATATAATTAAATTGTTGGTTTTGAGATCTTTGCCTGAATAATTTGGCTGCCAATTCTATTTTATTGTACTTAAATACTGCTGAATTAATAGCTTCACTAACCCTCCTGTCAAAATTAATTTCTTTAACAGCCAGGGCGTTCTTTATCCAGTTAAGTTGAATGTAGATCAATCCCGTCAAAGAAAACGTTAAAATTATTATGAATAATATGATGATATTTTTTTTCACCATATATCACTGTTTTTTTGGGTATTTGAAGAAGCGTTATGTTAAGAAAAACCGATCATAACAAACTGGTTCTGACGCAAAAACAATTCGAAAAAATATGTTGTTATTACAAAGTTATGGTCAATTATCATATAAAAACCATCATTAACATAATTTAACAGCAGTTAACTTATTTTAATTATTTGATTGGATTAAAACCTGTTAATCACAAAAAATTTTTTTACAGCAAAAAAAGGCGTTTGAACACAAACGCCTTTTGCTTACAATGTTTTAATGATAAAAATCATCTTCTGGGACTTGCCGGTACTTCCCCTCTTGCGGTGGAATAGTTAATTCTCAGAGCATTAACCTGTCTGAGTTCTTGTTTTACGTCGGTAACTATTCCCATTGTTGTTTCCCTGTCTATCTTAAGTGAGGTAGTCATCAGGGGTCTTTCTGCTTCAGCCCTTGCTTCTCTTTCGGCAGATATGAAAGAGGCGATATCGTCGACAGTTGCAAACTGGTCCTGGAGTTGAATCCGGGGTTCGGTACCAAAGATTCGTGTTTGGAATGGTGGTCCGATATAAATATGGCTCACCAGTGATTTTCTTTCCAGTGTTTGCACTTCTGTTGCAAAAGGGAGTTGTGTTCTGACGAACAGTTGAGTTTCCCTTAATGTTGTTGTTACCATAAAGAAGAACAGCAACATGAATATAATGTCGGGCAATGAAGCGGTATTGATTTTGGGAGTACCGCTTTTTGTGTCTTTTTTGAATCTAGCCATTGTTATTAGCCTCCTATATCTTTTGGTTCAGCTTCAGATATTGCCATAGGCACAGCGTGTCTTATTGCGTCAATGAGTTCCTGGTCTCTTAAATCAGAAAATTTCATGCCAAAATGTTCTTTAGACATTTCATCACGTATTTCGTTGATAGCAGCTGCCAGTTCATTTTGCACTGAGATATACATCTCATAAGATGTGCCACGGTCATTCTGAAGTGAAATGATCCCTCTTGATACTTCTATCTCACCGAGATGGGGGATTTCTTCGATTCTTTTTTCAGGCTTAGAGGGGTCATCGTACGGGTTTAACAAAAATTCCTTGGTCACGTCGCGTAACCGGTCAATGGAAGTTATTTGACCTTCCACCATAAGCCTGTCATGCCTGTCGACCAGCACCACAAACACGTTTCTTTCACGTACCGGTGGCGGTGGCGGTGCATTGGGGTCAATAGGTGGTGGCAACATCCTTGTAATTCCTACATCTACATCCATGGTTGTGGTAACCAGGAAGAAGATCAGAAGCAAAAAGGCGATGTCAGCCATTGAGCCGGCATTTATTTCAGGTCTCATTCGAGCCATAAAACAGGTCTCCTTTTGATTTTTTGTTTATATAATAATTGTTATTTAAACAGCTTTACCACTTCGGAAAAAATAGCTGCAATGATAGCCAAACCGGCAAGGAAAAAGACAGATGTGATGCCCGCACTTATCCATCTTGAAGCGGCGGCAGTCACATCTTCATGGGGTTCACCGGCTGATATTAGAAAGGCGATTAATATAACGCCTGCCAGTATGGCTAAACCAATTAAAGGTCCCTTTGCCTTCCGGATATCTTTTATAAAATGAACTATCGGGAATATTATTGCCAGTACTGCAGCTAACGCTAACAGTCCATATGCGACATACATGCTTATATCTATCAAATTTTCACTCATAAGGCGAAGGGTTTTTATTTGTTATGTTTAATTAAAATGTCCATAAATGAGATTGTAGCATCTTCCATACTGTTTACAATTCCGTCAATTTTTGCAACAACATAGTTGTAAAAGATTTGCAATATTACGGCTACAATAAGACCGAAAACAGTTGTTAATAGTGCCACTTTAATACCGTCAGCAACAATTGTGGGCGAAATATCGCCGGCAGCGGCTATAGCATCAAATGCACCTATCATACCTATAACAGTACCCATAAATCCGAGCATTGGTGCAATTGCTATAAATAGTGATATCCATGTAAGGTTCATCTCCAAACGACCCATCTGTACACTACCATACGAAACGATCGACTTTTCAACTATTTCCATTCCTTCTTCGTAGCGGTCCAAACCTTGATAGAAAATGCTTGCAACAGGTCCGCGCGTGTTCCGGCACAATTTCTTTGCCGCTTCAACTCCACCTTCTTTTATTGCATCCTCAACGTTATTAAGAAGCTTTTTAGTATTGGTGCTTGCAAGATGAAGGTAGATTATCCTTTCAAGGGATAAACCCAATCCTACAATCAGACACAAAAGAATGATGCTCATAAACCTTGCATCACCCTCAATGAATTGCTCCTTCAATACATAGTGGAATGTTACATCTTCTTCCACTTCTTCTTCGGCTTCCAATTCCATAATCTCGGCCGGAGTCAGATCCGGATCCGGCTCATCAATGATTGTATCATTTCCCGTTGTTTCAGCAGTGGGATTGGAATGTTGGTCAGCTTGCACCAAATTTACCACACCGAATGAAAGAAATCCTGCGAGTGTCAAAAAGACAAATAATTTTTTCATAGTTTAATTTTATTGGTTTTTGTTAAAAAAAGTACTTTAAATAAAATCGCTATCAATCTTCTACAGATTATAGCGGAGAGAGAGGGATTCGAACCCTCGATCCCGTTTCTGACGGAATACACACTTTCCAGGCGTGCGCCTTAGACCACTCGGCCACCTCTCCAACTTTAATCCCTGATTAGCTTAATTCAAGGTGCTAAATTACAAAAAAAATGTAATAATCATAAAAAGACGTTAAATTTTAAATCATTGAGATTAAAGAAAATAACCAAGAGGTCTTTAATTTTTCATTTTTTAAATCAGAGCCAAATATAACAATTTTATAAATTGCCTGATATCTTAAACAAAAAACCATTTTTTTTACAATGATTTTTTTTAAAAATTATTGTTTTTTTAACACCATTTAACCTTATTATAATATTAAAAAACAATGTGTTTGGATTTTTCAGTTTTCAAAAATAACATATAGTACGGTTTGGCCGACAGCTTTTAATGTGTTTTTGTCAATATTATCGATAACATCATTTACAGTGTGCCAGTGTTCAAAAAAGCCATGCGGTGTTGAATCAACCTGATGTATGATGTTTATGGTTGGTATGTTTCGGTTTTTGTTAATGTAGTAATGGTCGTCCATAATGTATCCTGCTCTTTGGTTCAGGAAGTAATTCCCATATCCTGCGCGTTGTGCTGTTTGCCATACTCTTCTGACAATATTTGGAGCAAAATACATTGAATATCCTTCATGTTTGAATGTAGCATCGGGTGCTCCTACCATATCCAGTAAAATGCCAAACCTGGCGAAATAATTGGGAACATGTGGATTTTGTGACCAGTATTGAGAACCCAGAGCCCATGTATCCTCTTGATTATCATTGTACCATGAAGGAACGCCATAATCTTCGGCATCAAACAATATTATATCTACTCCGGTTTCAATGGGATTTTTCGACAGCAGCCTTGCTATTTCCAACAGTACTGCCACTCCGCTTGCTCCGTCATTGGCTCCTTCTATGGGTGTATAAAAATTTTCCGGGTCAGGATCTTCATCGGCAAAGGGGCGGGTGTCCCAGTGTGCTGACAGCAAAATACGGTTATTATTTTCAGGATTGAAAGATCCTATTATGTTTTGAATATCCAGCCTTGTGCCATCAAAAGCCGTGACAGTGGTTTTCTGTATATATATTGTATCTGAAAAGCGTTCGAGAGTTTTACTCAGGAAAGCCGCACACTCACGATGGGATTCCGTATTGGGAACCCTCGGACCAAAAGCCACCTGGCGTTCAACATAATAATAAGCCGAATCGCTATTGAATTGAGGAACTGAAATTCTGACTTGTTTTTCTTTTTCAGGAGCTCGGCTGTTAGGTGTATTCCTTTCCGGTGTGCCGCAAGAAATGATAATAATAGCAAATAACAGTAATAAGGCGTTTTTTGAATTATAAATGCTGCTCATGGTCTATTTGTAATTTGATGATAAAAAAGCATGCTGAGATGTTTCTGCCTGAATATAAAAATTATATGTATTTCAATCTGTCGGTTTTTAGTGAAATAAAACAGATCATTTGTTTGTTATGGTGTTTGGATATAGACATGTCATTACTTCATGCTTTGTTTCAATCACTTAACGGGTAAAAATCAAAAGATCCGGCAAGCATCAAATTTACAAAAAAAAATAATAATGCTTACCGGATCTTTATTTTGTGGAGCTGGAGGGATTTGAACCCTCGTCCAAACAAGTAGTCCAATTGTTTTCTACATGCTTAGCCTTTAGTTGATTTTTGACAAAAGACCGGGAATAGGCGGCCCTGTCTTTAGCTTAGCTCCTGTTATTTTCGACCGGCTGGCGGAGCATCAGCCGGCTTATCCCGGCATTTTCTGATGTTTCCTGGGGGACGCAGCCGGGCTTAGCTTCCCGGGAAACAGATGGCGCTTAATAACTTTTATTAAGCTGCCAACGCATAGTCATGTTCGTTGCCATTTATAGGCTTTGTGCCTGGGTTTTACGAGCCAGATTCACTACGCTCGGCATGCTTACAATCCAACTACACTTGCTGTCTAATCCGGATCAGCCCCATGCATATGCAAAGATAACAAAAATTATTCCAATTACAAAATTATGATAAAATTACTTGTTGAAGTGTTATAGTTGGAATTTATCCTGAATTATTGTTATAATCTAACTACTTTGGCAAAATTCCAAATCAAAAGATATTTTTCCCGCAGATTTCGCCGATAAAAAAATTATAATCTAACAACTCAACAACTAAACGGCTCAACCTAATCCCCTCTTCCACTCATCATCCTATTATCTCATCATTACATCACCACATCATCCCATCATCCCATCATCACGTTGGCATATTATCCCATTTCTACATCTCCTCCATGATCTCATCGGTCAGTTCCATGTTGTGAAACACGTTTTGCACGTCGTCATCTTCTTCAAGAGCTTCTATAAGTTTGAGGACTTGTTTTGCCTGCTCTTTGTTAAGGTTTACAGTTGTTTTAGGTATTCTTTGCAGTTCCTGACTCTCGGCTTCGAGACCCATTTGTTCGAGTTTTCTCTGCATAGAGCCGAAATCTTCCATGGCCGTATATATTGTAAAGTAATCACCTTCGGTTTCAACATCTTCTGCACCTGCATCTATCACTTCCATTATAAAGTCTTCCTCATCAAGGTCTTTCTTAGGTACTGTAAATACGCCTTTTCTGTCAAAGATAAAATTAAGTGCTCCGTGAGTTTCGAGTTTGCCGTTGTATTTATTCAGATAAGAACGTATTGCGGCAACAGTTCGCTGTATGTTGTCGGTAAGACATTCAATGTACACTCCGACACCAAAAGGGGCATATCCTTCATAGGTTACTTCCTGGAAGTTGGCAGTATCTTTTTCGCCGGCTTTTGATATAGCCCTCTGAATATTGTCCTTAGGCAAATTGACACCTTTGGCATTGGCTATTGCCAAACGAAGGCGCGGATTTGCATCCGGATCAGAACCACCCTCCTTGACGGCTACTGTAATTTCTTTTATAGCTGTAGAGAACACCTTTGAACGCTTGGCGTCCATTGCAGCTTTTTTTCTCTTTATAGTTGACCATTTACTGTGTCCTGACATGGAACATAATTTTTAATTGTGGTTATTGAAAAGATATAAAATTATTTTACAGAGTAACTGACATCACTATCAACAGGTACAAAAATAAAAAAACCGCATTATAAATAATGCAGAATCTCCATACTTTATTGTAAAGGAATGGAGATCCCGCAGCCTTAATCCGGTTAAATAAACTGTTTTGTAATTATTCTGTTTTAATTATCATCAAGTCAGCAGGCTAAATAACATGCCATTATGTTGTTTACCGGATAATTCCGTTACGGCAATTACCAGTTAACCAGACTTATTCCCACATTGAAGGGATGCAATTCGGGGCCTTTATCGCTGCGAAACAGCGGAAATAGTGAATATGTTGCAAACAGGTTTACCCTTCCCCAGCCTATCCTAACCGTGGCATCGAGATTAAAAGGTCTGGTGTGGTAGCTTTTGATGCGCTTGTCTCTTTGTCTTTCTCCGTCAAAATCATAAACTTGCTTTGTGTAGGACCTTAATTTGGCGCTTCCTATAACTCCTGCCGACAGATGAAACTGCTCTATGGTTCTTGTTCTTGCTGTCTGATATTCAAGCATTAAGGGAACATTGAAATGGATCAGCGAAAGCCTGTTTCTTCGAAACCCATCAGGGAAATAATCTTCAGGATCATTACCGTTTAGGTCATCCCCATCAATATAATCGATACGGTCTTTATGGTGAATAAGTCTGATATCATTATCGAAAGCGTAGTTGATGAAGCCAAATCCGAAACCCGTAAAGATTCCGACATTATTTCTGATCAGATTGAAGTTTTGCTGGTAAATGTTGAAGTTCAAAGACAGTGACCTGGGATAGTTGAGTTCGAGGAAATAATCTTCTTCATCCAGGCTTAAGGAGTGGTCGGGTGTCATATAGCCATTCATTCCTATTTCAATACCGCTCCAGTTGTTACGGAGTGTGGGCTTTTTTTTGACGACTTTTTTTCTGCGTCTTTCTTCATCGCTTATCAGCAGCAGGTCTCTTTCGCCTATTTTAACTCTTACGGTATCTTTTTGATCCTTTTCTTCCAGCGTGGTATCTTCAATATCTTCCGGATCTCCTTTGAAGTTAATGGTTGCGGCACCTGATGTTTCGAAGCTGTGACTTTCAGGTATTATCCGGTAGTTAACAGATGATGTTCCGGAAGCATTTGCCTGTAGATCTTTGGAAGCATTTATCTGCAATGAAGCAGCTCCGGAGCTCATAGCAACGGTCTTTTCGGTTTGCAGTTCATATGCTTTTAGTGATGATGCACCACTGACACTTGTTTCGTGAGTAGTTGCGCTACCTTTTAAAGTAACGTTAGCCGCTCCCGAAACCGTCGATTTGAGATTTCCTGTTTTAACCTGCAAGTCTGTGTTTGATGCCCCTGAAGCTATAAGCTCAAGCTGTTGTGATGTGAGAGTGTTTTCGCTCTTTAATGAAGCTGAACCTCCGGCTATGATATTTTCGTAAACAGGAGCAGAAACATAAACTATTATTCTTTCTGCCCGCCTCAAGAATCTTCTGTCATAGTCCAGTCTGAGCATATTTTCGCTTACATAAACTGACATCCTGTCAGCCTGTTCTTCGCTTATTTCTGCTTTTACCGAAAAATCATCGGCTTGCGACAGGTAAACGGTAAAAACATCACCAACCGAAACGCCACTAAAAGGTTCGGTTTCAAATTCTTTTGTTATTGTTTGCCCTGTTATCATAACAGGTATGGCAAACATTAATATTGCGATCTTTATTATTAACACTAGTTTTTTCATTTTTTTAAGTTTTAGGTTGTTAAACATGGTTACATTAATTCACTTTTTAATTATAAAATCATTCAATGTCTTTTATTCTTCCTATACCGGTTACATTTGCACGTTTTACATCCGGCTTGCCGGCATATTTGATAGATCCAACGCCGCTAAGTTTTGCGTCCAGTGTTTTGGTAGCATGTACTACGGCTACTCCCGCACCGCTAAGGTCAATAATAGTATTTTCGGTAATCAGGTATTCCGCTTTCAAATTGCCGGCCCCGCTTAAACACACCTCATGAGTGGTTGCCCTACCTGTTATTATGAAGCTGGCAGCTCCTGATATATCGGTTTTCAGTTTTTCGGTTTCGATATTCATCTTACCCGAACCTGCACCGCTTATTTTAAGCCTGAATGCTTCCGATCGAATAGTTGATTCAAAAGTTAAATTGCAGGCACCTGACGAAATGATTTCATCAAGATCGGTATAAGTTATGTGAATGTCGAGCTTTGTTGGTCGCAGTAAAATATCACGGTCGGAATAAATGCTTAAAACATTGTTCTTGACTTCTACATTGATATGTTGAAAAAGATTTGAGTCCGTTTCGATAATAAGTTTTTCTTTTTCGCCTTCGATCAGGATCACATTAAACATGCCGACAAGCTTTAAAGTTTTAAACCGGTCAATTTCATAATGGTTTGTTTCAACATTACCATCACCGCTTAAAGTATTTACCCCGTTTATACCGCATCCCTGATATATAAATGACATGCCAAAAATCAGGATTGCCGTAATTGTTGTTGTTGTTTTCATAATATATTATGTTTTTGATAATTTAAATCTTCAGATTTGATCTTTTCATTCCGGCGGTTGAACCAAAGACTCCTTCGTTCATTCCGTCATTGTTTAATTTAATTGAATTTGAGCGCATGACCTGTTTTTATATTTTATGATTTCTGATTCTGAGACGATCTTAAAACCAAAAAGGTTACAGGGTGGAAAAGAAAAAATTTTTAAAACCTTGTCAAAAGCCATTTTGATCTTTTAATCTTCTTTGCTTAACTCTTTTTTTCAAGCTATTGCATTTATGTGCGTAAAATTTTCAGAAAGTTTTACGGATTTGATTAAGCCTCTGACAGGTAAAAAGGTTAGCCTTGATTTTGATCTTTATACCGGACATGAAATTTGATTGCCGGTTCATCAATTGAGGAGAGTGGCCTGTTAATTGCCGGTTATTAAAAGACCTTTAACTTGTCAGTTGGTTTAACAAACAAGGTAAAGGTTCTTAAAATGATCAATAAGCTGCAATTCGTGGTATTGAAAAGAATCTGTTTAATAAAACATTGTTCTGTTATCCTTAATGTCGGCATTTTTTTTGAGTGCTTCGATAGTTTCTCTTGTAACCCTGTTAATAAGGTTGTTTTGCAGTTGTCTTTTTGCATCAGTCAGATCGTCGGGCACTATTGTTTCTGTTCTGCTTATAACTTCAAT
This sequence comes from Bacteroidales bacterium, assembly GCA_003559855.1. Taxonomy (GTDB): domain Bacteria; phylum Bacteroidota; class Bacteroidia; order Bacteroidales; family UBA7960; genus PUKZ01. The sequence continues at coordinate 13,450 of PWJZ01000087.1, read as the reverse complement.
TACAAACACCGCGTTATTTCCTTTTATCGGGTTTGATATTAAATTTTTTTCAAGCTTAGTGGCTTTGCCTATCACTTCCGGTTCTCTTCCAAAATCGGGAAGATTGGTTGTAAGGAAGTTTATATTATCGGCTGAATGCATTTCAAGATCAAGTTTTTCAGCAGTTTTATCAAGGGATTTATTTTCAATAATTGCTTCATTTAATTTGTTTGCGATGAGTTCAAATTTTTTATCTTTTATGGCTATTTCTTTTATTTGGTCTTCTATATCATCCAGTGGCGGGATTCCCTCCTGCCTGATTTTTTTGACTTTTGCCAGGACGAATTTATCTTCGAGATCAAATATTTGTGATGTTGAACCTTCGTTGGTATTTTCGTCATAAGCCCATCTTATTATTTCCCTTGCTTTTTCGACTCCGGGCAGTGAGTTGTCCATTTTGCCCACATGCGTTGCTTGTCTGAAGGAGTATCCTTTTTCTTTTGTGGCACTTTCCAGATCATTTTTCTTTCTAACCAGTGCAGCGAATTCACTTACTTCGGCAAATACCTTTCGGTAAGTCTGGCTGCTGGGTTGGATATTTCGTTTTATTTTGGCGACCTGTACTTTTTTCTCAGCGGGTGAATGGTCAGTAATGTGTATTATATGATATCCGTATTGGGTTTCGACATTAATGATATCACCGACATTACCTCCGGCAACGGCTTCGTTAAACTCAGGTACCATATCTCCGTCCTGGAACCATTCAAGGTCGCCCTGGTTGAAAGGCGCCGAAGGGTCGTCTGATAATTGCGAGGCCAGTTGAGGGAATTTATCAGGATTCTCTTTAACCACATTAAGCAATGAATCAGCTTTTTGCTCTGCTTGCTGACGATGGCGGGTTATCTGTTGTTGCTGGTCAGCCATGGAACCTGCGTATGATATCAAAATATGGCTGGCACGCATTGAATCGGGTCTGAACTGGATATCGCTGAGCATGGCTACTATAAAGGCATTGTCTTGTTCGTAAGGTCCGTAAATGGTGCCCGCAGGTGAGTTAAACATCAAAGAGTCTATTCTGTCAGGCAAGTTGCCCCGGCTGTAATAACGGCTGTCAAAACGTTCATCTGACACCGCATTAATAAATCTCTCCACATCTCCGGCAGTCGGCAATTCTTCCTTCAATTGCAGTATTGCGGTTTTTATTTCATGGCGGTCTTCCTCGGTGGGAAGAACCGGCACAACAACGTAATCCAGGTCACGAGTATGTTCCTGGCGAAAAAGATGTTTGTTTTTATTATAAGCATTTTGTATATCCGCACTGCTCAACTTCACATCTTCATCAGAAATGGTATTGTACCTCTTGGCAATAAATCGAAAATCCGCAAACGTATTTTTGTTTTTATAGTCTAATTCAGCAAGTATGCCGGGAACAAACAAGGATTTCTTGATCAGGTTATGGTATTTTTCTTCCTTACGTTCGTTCTTTATGTATTGTTCTAACATTAACCACTGGTTCCTTGTGCTTGGATCCATCATATCGATGTTTTGAATGAAGTTACGGACATCCTGCGGTTCGAACTGCCCGGTTTGCGGGTCAGTAAAGCTTTGAACAATAAAAGGGTGGGGGTCTGAGCCTGCGACAAGATCAAATAATTCATCGGCCGTAACATCAATGCCAATTTTTTCGAGCTCTTTTTCAAGCAATATTTCCGAAATCAATTCGTCCCAAACCCGTTGTCTTATCCTAAACAGTTGACGGCTGTCGGGTGAAGACTCACCGGTTTGCTGTTTCCAGCTCTCCAGATGTTGATTAAAACGCTCATCAAACTCAGGAAATGAAATGGGTGTGTTGCTAACCTTTCCTATTTCCATTCCATGACGTATACCTCTTTGTGGACCGTATTGAAACAGATCGCCGAGAACAAATGCTGCGAGGCCAAAACCTACTATCGCAATCAATAACCCTGAATAACTCCTTATTTTTCCTATTACTGCCATAATAATTTATTCGTATTTAGAAATTAGTTTGCAAAAGTACAAAAAATATGTAAGCCAATCAATATTAGATATTGCAAAAAAAATGCCGCAGTATTAAATACCTTTAATATTGTTGTATAAAAACGGCAAAAAAATGCAAAAATTTATCAATTACCTCAAAAGTTTCTCCGGTTGAACCTGAAATTTTGTTTTGCCTTTAATCAGCTTTCATTTAATTTCAAAAGAACTTGCTCAACACGTGTTTCGGATACCTGAAGCACTTTAAAGGTAAATCCGTCAATTTCTATTTCCTGGTTTTTTTCGGGTATGCTTTCGTAGTGGTTGACAATTAAACCTCCCAATGTTTCATAATCTTCTGATTCGGGCAGATTGAGTTTGTAAGTTTCATTAAGATAGTCAATTTCCAGTCGTGCCGAAAAAACAAACTCCTTGTTTGAAAGAACTTTTTCTATCGTATCGTCAATATCATGTTCATCATCTATTTCACCGAAAATTTCTTCTATCACATCTTCTATGGTTATCATGCCACTGGTGCCGCCAAACTCGTCAACAACTACAGCAATACTTTTTCTCTGCTGTATAAAGCTCTTTAACAGTTTGTTGGCATGCATTGTTTCGGGTGCCAGCATAATGGGTCTTATTATAGAGTTCAGTTTTTTCGGGTTTTTGAAAAAGTCAAAAGCATGAACATATCCCGTAATGTTATCGATATTTTCTTTGTATGTTATTATTTTCGACAACCCTGTTTCATATAACCTTGTTCTGACTGTTTCAACATTTTCATTTTCATCAACGGCTATTATATCTGTACGTGGTATCATACATTCTCGCAATTTGGTTGTAGGAAATTCGATGGCATTGCGAAATATTTGCATCTCCATGCTTGGTTGATGATGCGGTGTGTTAAAATCACCAAACTCCTTGATGTAATTATCGATATCAATGATATCAAAAACTTTTCTTTCTTTCGAAAGGTGTACTTTAAATAATTTTCTGAGAATGAATTCTCCTGTTTTTAAGGTTATGAAAATCACAGGATAAAACATATAATAGAAAAGCTGCACGGGTATAGCAAAAAGGTTAAGAGTGTTGTTAGGGTTTATACGTATTAGCGCTTTTGGCATAAATTCGGCAAAGACCAGGATAATTATTGATGAGATCACCGTCTGGATTATCAATGTAATCCATTCGGAATAAAGGCCGCCGGGAAAGAGTGTCAGAACAAGGTGTGAAAAGGCAATACCATATATTACAAGGGCAATATTGTTGCCTACAAGCATTGTGGAAATAAACCTTGACTCATCTTTGGTAAAATGTGATAATAATTTTGCTGGGAATGCCCCGCTTTTTTTGTCAACTTCAACCTTTAATTTGTTTGCAGATACAAAAGCTATCTCCATACCCGAAAAAAATGCGGAAAATATCAGGCTGATAATGAGCAGTAAAATTATGGGGTATATGTCCACGTACTAACAGATTTTTTCTTATAACAAAAATAAGAATAATTGTTTAAAGTTTTGTTTTTTCTGATTTAAGAAATTGTTTAATTAAGGTTTACGGTTCTTCAATTTTAAATGTACCCCTTGGGTGTAAGATTTTCCATTTTTCAAATCTTTCATCTGACTCAAATCCGTCACCGTAGAGAACTTCAGTTTCAGTAGTTATTTTTACAAATTTATCGGAATATATGATCTCCTGTTTTTGGTCCCATATCAGATGTTCGGTGTTGAGTTTTTCGTTGAATTCATTAACAACCACTACATCGTTTTTAGCTTCAATAATTTTTTTAATATCATAGCTTATTGCATAATTGGCTTTTAGTCTTGATGTAGGGTTCATAAGCGTATCATAAAATACCACTTCCAGGCCTTCGGGAAGTTCCAGGTAAGGTTGGTCATTATCATAACGGTCAATTCTAGGTGATTTTATTATTGCCTGTGTTTTTGCGTATGAACTTTGTACGATTTCCACATCAAAGAGGGATTCAACCGGTTCGTCATATTCCGCCGTAATTGTTTCTATTTTTTCCAGGTCGGGTTGGCAATATGCAAATATCAACATCCCTGTAATTATAGCCAGGTTTTTGACAGATATTTTCAGAAACAAGTTTTTAAAACCCATGTTTTTCACCTTGCTCTGACATATGTGGATTCGTTTATCCAGCATTCTACCCTGTATGGATCACCTTCTTCATACCCATGGAAAAATATCGTTTCTTTGTCGGGGAAATATTGTAAGTAAGCTTCAATGAGTTGATTTGCCCGTTCAATTACGACGGGGTTTGAATCAACATTGCGAGCTTTTATGAACATATCAACGGCAGCCCAGTAGGCTACTCTTTCGGTAAAGTCGTCGTCGCCGCAATCCTCTGCTGTCGTTGCATACATTTCTCCAATAAGTATATATGGTCTTCCGTCATTGGGTTTGATTTTTGCCGCTCCAAGTGCACTGTTTCTTGCCTGGACATACCTGCGCAATTGCCTGTACTGCAGCTCGGCTTTCAACATATATGACCTGTATAGCTCCAGATCGGTGTCTTCTTTCTGCTTGTATAGTTCAATGGCTTCACTGAAATATTCCACTGCTTTGCGATGGTTTTTCTGATTGCTTTCAAGGCGACCCATCAAAAATGCGGAAGATGCCGTTGGTTTGATGTCGTGAAGGTTGCGTGTTGCTTTATAAAACAGCTCTCTGTCTGTACCATCGGCTTCGTCCAACATAGTAGTTATCTGTGTAAGCAAATCAGGGCACTCAGGCTTTTCTTCAAACCGGGGTTCAAAAACTTTTACAAGTATTTCACATTTAAAATATGGACGGAATAGTGATTCAACCTGTTCTTTTGATCTTTCGTAAATTTCTGCTCTTTCAGGGTCGTGTTCAAGGTTATAATCCATTATATCTATTGCCCTTTCATAAACATTAAAAATTTCAATTTCATCTTTAATACCTGCCTGAGCCAGTGATATAGCTGTTTGCATGTTAATAACTACTACATCGGCTTGCGATTGATGCCCCTCCAGCTCAATAGAGCGATCAGTTAAATTAAAAATTTTTTCTACTTTTTCGGGGCGAAACAAAAACATGTCAACACCTTTGCGTCCAAGCACAAAACCTTCTCTTCCAAAATATTCTATGCGTTGATCATACAACCACATAAGCGAATCTATGAGTACATCCCTTTTGATAGGATTCGTTTCTTCATTATAACGGTGTTTTAAAAGACTTGCTCCATGGATGTAAAGGTTTTGTGATGCTCTGGGACAAATTTCAAGCGCTTTTTGCCATGGTTGGTAAGCATTTTTGAAATTTCTTTGCCTGTAAAACTCCGTATATAAAGAGAGGTTTCTTACACATAATATACTGTCTTCAGGGGTATCTCCATACCTGCCCGGCGGATCATTTATATTTGATGATTTACCAAGATTGTTTGTATTTAAAGCATTATTGCCGGAGCTTGCCGTTATTTTACTGTCGGCTGTGATATATCCCGGCTCTAAAGTATTAACAGGGTTATGTGTGGCAAAACATCCGGTAAATGCCATTACAAGTATTAAAGTCATTATAGATGATAGGATATTCATTTTTTATAAGTTGTTATTTTTATAGTTATTATTTATAGTTGTTCTTTAAAAGAATTTTCTTCTTATAAACCAGCGTTCATATATATTTACTCCAATATTGATACGGTAAAAATCTTCTTTTATCAATTCATGGTCTGTAGTACCACGTTGAGCATATTCAAAGCCGATATTAATCCCGTTACGGGTTCTTCTTACCGGTAAATAAACACCAAAGCTTATGCCAAATTCGTCAAAAGAATATTCATTGACATTCAAATGTGACTGCCCATAGCGTGCTCCTGCCATATAGCTTGCCCGGCTGAAAATGCCTGTGTAAGTGTCGACGGTGGGAGAATATTTGATACCTAAAGCGACGTTATAGCTGTTTTGCAATTCATCAGCATTGCCAAAACGATGAAAGTCATCCCAGTTTTGCCAATTAACATCAATTCCTCCGCCCCAGTTTTTATTGTACCTTAACCATGAACCAAAGCCGACGTTTTTCGGTAAAAGCATATCGCCTTTACCTTTTTCCTGGTAAAGCAGTGTATCAAGAGTGGTTGATCCGGGGAGGTCTTTTTGAATTAATTTTGAGCGCCTGACACTCAATTCGGTGTCATGACCGTATGTCAGCCCAACGATCAATCTGCGATTTTCCTTTAACTTTTTGTCATATTGCAATCCGAAACCAAACAAAAATCCTTTAATATTGTCTGCTTCTGTTTTATGTTTGCGAAAAAACCCCGTCTGATCTTCGGAAGAAATGGTAACCCTGTCTTCTATGCTTCCGAAAAGATATGATGCGTTAACTCCTATTGACAGTTCATCAAACACCCGGTAAGCAGTTCCCATAAAAACTTCATTTATTCCTCCCGAACCATCATAAAGATAGTTTATAGTTCCTATGTTCTCATCAATTTCCTTGTCAAGTATTTTATATCCTACAAGGCTGTATGGTTTGAGGCCTGCTCCTACAGCGAATTTTTTTCTTAACGGAAAACCGAATGCAATATTTCCAAGCGATGAATAATTTGATAATTGGTCTTGGGTACGCGTTTCCTGCTTGTAAAAATGCGAACAGCCGACTACTTCAAAAACAAATGAAGTTGTGTCGACGGCAGTATAAGATGCCGGGTTTAAATAGTTGACCGAAAGGTTGCTGCGATAGCCGTATCCTATGCCTGCCATACCAAGATTGCGGGAAAACCTGTGGTTGTTTATTTCACCTATACCATATTTTGAGTATGGTGATATGATCCGTGTTTGTGAAAAAGTATTCAGCCCGATGCAAAGAAATATTATGGTTAAGGTAAGACTAAATAGTTTTCCTTTTATTTTAATGCAGATGGACATTATAATTTAAAATTTCATTCAATCCGTACAAAACAATTTTTGCGTTTGCAAATATCCTATTTTTTAGTTTTTTATCAAAGAAAAAGATGTCGCCTCCGCAAAAAACCACTATCAGTTCCGGGAAAATCCTGCGATAATTATTGATAATTCCTTCGGTTTCGGCTAATACACCGTTTATCACACCGGTTAAAATTGATTCTTCAGTGGTTTTTCCCCAAATTGAATCAATTTCTGTCATATCAAGTAACGGTAGTTTACCTGTAAAATTATGCAGGGCTTTCAGGCGCATTTTCAGCCCGGGTGATATGCTTCCGCCGAGATACTCTTTATCTGAGGTGATCATGTCGTAGGTTATACATGTTCCCGCATCCACTACAAGTACATCTTTGCCAGGATATAATACCGAAGCCCCCGCAACCGCTGCCAACCTGTCCATACCCAATGTTTCAGGAGTTAAATAATGATTTTTAACAGGTAAAGGAGTGTTATGGTTAAGCTCGATAAAAAAGCATTTATCTTCCAGTTTTAAAGCCGCATCCTGGTTATATTCTTTTACCGAACACAGAATAGCAGCATCAACCTGATATGAATCCAAAAATTGGGTTACAATTTCTTCAGTAAAACATTCAAAGACATTTGAATCAAGGATCTTGTTGTTGTCGAAAAAAGCTGTTTTAACTAAGGAGTTTCCAATATCTATAACCAGGCTGGTCATTGTTGATTTATAGTTTATAATTTTTTCAAAATTAATAAAGGATATTGAATTACAGGAATAAAAATGAATGAAATACTAATTAAGGGGCTGTCAGCGAAATTATTTTATTTTTACTAAAACTGGCAATTTTAAAATATTATTTCTAACGTTAGAGAACAGGAATAAATTCAGTGTTGTATGTTGCCTGAAAGTTTTTTTAAAAAAATAATACATGGATTGGCAAATTAGAAATATTTGATTAATTTTGTGCCGCTCAAAAAGAGAATAATAAGGTACCATAGCTCAGTTGGTAGAGCAACGGACTGAAAATCCGTGTGTCCCTGGTTCGATTCCGGGTGGTACCACTACCAGCCCTGAAAGATTGAAAACGAAAATTGTAAAGTTCAATCTTTCAGGGTTTTTTTATATATATTTAATCAATACTGTCCGATTAAAATTAATTATAGCCACCAAGGCACCAAGACACTAAGAAACACAAAGCTGATAGTATTGATTCTCAGGTTCTTAGTGTATCTTAGTGTCTTCGAGTCTTAGTGGCATAAAAGAAATATAAATATTACCATCTAAATAGTCAATTTTAATGAAATTGTTATCAATATTGATATTCATGAGTTTCAAAAGATTTTAACCGGACAGTAGTGATATTTAATTAAAGAATTTTATTTCATATTTTCAATTTTTACTTTTTCTACCGCAAATGCGGGATAAAAAAATTAAGCCCAAACCATTCTGAGACCCTTAGGATTTCCAAAAATCCTAAGGGTCTGTGCTAAAATCACAGCCAAAGATGGATAATCCCCTTCGGGCGCAATTCTAAGCCTTATCGCATTCATCCCGGCAAAAAGTCGGGACAGCCCGCTGTTTGGGCTGGCTGGCGCACCGCTGCATTCAAAACTCAGTGCGTTATGTAAAGACGTGCTTTATGGCACGTCTCTATCCTATATATTCATAATTCCTGTACAGACCTTTCCGGCACGTCTCTTATTTTACCTGAATATTTCTAAAATAACAGAGTTATTCCAATATTTCTATTAAAATATGTTTTGTATTCAGCTTTGTTTTAAACCAAACGGTTTTTAATCGCCTATGCCGTATTTCCAAACATTTTTTAATTCACGCCTTCGCCGGTTGCCTATTTTGGCTGGCTGGCAACCCCTTTTGTTTTTTATAGAATTAAGAATGTAAAATTTACTATATTTTATGTTTCTTGTCATCTGACAAAGAAGTACAGAGTTTTTACTATGCTTTTGTCCGGATATTTAGGGGCTAAAACATCTTATAGGATTGCTATTCTTGTACCTTTAAAAGATATCCTTGGTTATCAAACAAAAACTCTACCCATAATCTCTCATCTTTTATGTCTATTATTTCTCCTGTTTCATCTATAATTATTACATTTGTGCTTACAGTTTTATCCATTAAATTAAAGGTGCCATCAGGTAAAATATTTGTATAACTATGTTTAGCTTCCCCATCAAAACAAGAATAAGAAGATATTTCTGTTAATGACATCAATTGTGTATTTTGTGTATTCATAAGAATAACACGTCTGAGTGTAGTATACATGTCTTCAATTCTATAATTTACAACTAAGATTAAATGACTATCAAAATTTTTACTTATCTTCAAGCTGCCTAAGTAATATAGTTTAAGTGCTTGTTTTCGATCTTCTATATACTCTTTTAGATTTTTATATCCATGAGGGGTCCTATTGAAATAATTATATTGGTTCAAACCGTTAATAACACCTTGATTCAACAACATGTTAAACATATCATTTTTAATTTGCATCTCATCTTTAAAGTTTAGCATGGTTTGAATACTCACCAAAACACTATCTTTAACAATGTTTTTACTTTCAACAGGCTCCAATTCATACGGCAAATAAACCTGATTTTCAGTGTAATTTTCGTAATTCAGAAATCTATTCTTAGTATTTTCCATATTTGTTAAAAAAAACAGATAAATTAATAATTTTATAAAAAATAGTGGTTTCATAGTGTAAAATTCATTTTAAGGTTTTAATTTTTATCGAAATATATATTTGTCAATTTTTGCTTTTTATTTTCCAAATCAATGTAAATCTCATCATTAATACGTATTCTTTTTAGAACTTTAGTGTATGAGAGTTTTATTTTTTTAATTATTAAAGCCAAGGTCTAAACATAAGAGTATAAAATCCTACAGTATTATAATGATACTTGGGGTTATAAAATTTTTCATAATCAAAATACCTTCCTCCATAATAATCTACTCGCCAATTCCAATCAAGAGCTTGATGATATTCCCAATGACGAATATTTGCACGGTGAGTTTTTGTACACCGTAGTCCTGTTGCAAAATAAGCTGCATGGAGATATTCATGTCCCATAGTAAAATAAAGTTGTTCTTTTGAAGTAAATGCTGCTTTGTATAAATAGACATCTGTTGCTCTTTGACTAGATTTATATACAGCTGATCCTCTAACCGGCAACATATCAGTATTATATACAATATCTCCATCTTTTGTATAACCTGGAGGAATGGACCCATCAGAATATAATTTATTTACGTGCTTTTCATGTTCCTTAAACCATTTTCCTGATTTATATTCAGCGTATTCTTGCGAATACTCCATACCTTCACCTGTTTTAATTCTATTGCTAGTTCTTTCTATATCATATACATCAAAAGTAGCCCCATCTCCAGTCCAAAAATCACCACCATGTTTTACTGCATTAATCCCTCCTGCTACACCACCAATAATTCCACCAGTCAATCCACCAATCGCACCTGCTTGCAACCCAGAGACTAATCCATCACCAAAGCTAGCTCCCCCTATCCAAGCATTTCCAGCACCTGTAACAAAACCACCAGAGAATCCTGCAGCTCCTCCAGTTAAAGCCCCTCCAGCAAAGCCAGCAGCTCCGACCGCTCCAGCAACAGCTTGACCTGCAATTCCTCCTACTGCGCCAGCTACAGCACCAATTCCAAAATATCCAAGACCTTCCCATGTAAATTCTGCCCCATGCGCAATCCAATTAACAACACCTCCTACAACTGCACCAATAACCAAGTGTACCCACTCCCCATCCGGATCAACATACTTCATCGGATTATTCCATACGTACGCATACCGGTTAAAGCTCTGCGAGAAGCCGGGTGCCTGAATCCCGCAAAGGGCGGGACAAGTGCCGGGTCGGGGCTCAGGAAACGGCTTACGATGGGATCATAAACCCTGCCACCCATGTTGATCAAATTAAACCCGTAAAGGTGCTCATGTCCTGTAAAGCCTCTGTCGTAAACGGCAGGAGGCAGAGCTCCCTCATACGATTGCCATGTAGCAGGATTTTCTCTCAACTTCTAAAATCAAAAATCGTTTACCCCGTTGAAAATTTTTCTACGGGGTTAATCAATATTCGTTAATCAAAAAAGTTTGACATTATAGACAGACACTAAATAGAAAAACTAAAATAAATAGAAGTTGAAAAATCGCTGGCTGTCGTCGGGATAAACTCCGCTGAACTCCCTGATAATTTCACTGTCAGGGTTTTCTATGGTTGTCAAAGAACGTAAATGATTATGGTAAAGATAAAAGTTTTTACTTTTTCCTTGATGAAAAAGTAACAAAAAATCAAGCCCAAACAATGCGTCCGCCCGCTCTTAAAAAATGGCGGAAATACTGGCAAAGTAGTGGTTAAAAACAAAGCTATTTGAACTTTATATTTTTGATTTATGTTTTGTGGTCAGCTTTGTTTTTAACCAAACGATTTTCAATCGCCTTTGCCGTATTTCCAGCCATTTTTTAATTCACTCCCTCGCGGCCCGCTGTTTGGGCTGGCTGGCGCACCGCTGCATTCAAAGCTCAGTGCGTTATGTAAAGACGTGCTTTATGGCACGTCTCTTATTTTACCTGAATATTTCTAAAATAATAGAGTTATTCCTATACCATTTCCCGTTAACACCAGGTTAAACTCATAATTATCCTGGAATGAGCCTGTTTCTAATCCACGGTTGTAAAAATCAACAGCATTTTTGGCATGGTTATTAGATTTTATGCCAAACGGAATAGCAATAGCAACTAATCCTGCACCAATTCCAGCTATTGTCCAGTTAGGCTCTTCACCACCCAGCATTGTTCCGAGCGGATAACCAATTAAAAACCCGCCAGTGTAACTAAAAATCATGGCAATCGTATTGGCTGATCGTGCCGACTTAATCTCTTTATAGGCTAATTCGTTTGGTTCCATTATTTTAATAAGTTGCCTCATGTTCAGCATCTTGTCGTCTTGATAAAAAACGTAACCACCAAACCTTTTTTTAACTGTAATCGAATCCGAAGGAGCCTGGCTGAATGAAAACGACAAACATGACAACAGCAAAACGGTAATAATTGAAGTTTTTTTCATAAGTAAAGATGTATTGAATTATTAAACCCTATCCGAAAATACTTTCCCATAACCTTTTCCACCATGGAGTGCGGAAGTATATCCTATGCAAAATATGAAATATTGATTTCAATTCTAAAAGATCTGTTCTTAATTCCTTTTTTTCGTGGTAAATGTTGCCCCAGTGATCACATAATATAGCAAAATAATAATTATTATCATAATTATATTCTATCAAATATTCAAATCTGCGTACACCGTGTCTGTACAATTCAGGACAATGATTGTTATTCAAATGATTTATATTTTTAAAATCAACATTGCTCATTCTTTCTCTTAACGTTTCTAAATTACGCTTGCTCAACCATGCACTGTCGATATCGGTTATTTCAATATTCTGAGCCTTTTCCGTATTAATTTTAGAAAAAAATATTTTTGCTGAATCCCCCCGAAACATAACTCTCATAAGATGCAATTCTTCGGCATACATACCACATTTATTTGCATATATTATTCTTAATTCTTTATTATTGCCTGTTTTTAATAAAGGTTTATGATTGATTTTCCTAAGTAAATATGAATACTCTAGTTCCTTTGCTAGATAAAAAGTATCAACTTCTTGACTATTATTTATATGTCTGGAAAAATAGCTATAAATAGTATCAATTTCTTCTATATAATTATATATTCTTCCATTACTGATTATTAATGCATTAGGTGGCGGGTCGAAACCGAATTCATATATATAATCACCCTCATCTTCCTTATGAGAAAATCCAAATTTTATATCACTGAAAATAAAATATCCATAAGGTCTTATTTTTAAAGAAAATGGATGGTATTTTCCATTTGAATAGAAATACACATTCTTTCTGTTAATTGTATAATATATTGTGTCAGTAATATTACTCCACTCTATTTCATCATTATAGAGTTTACCCGTTACAAAATACATCAAAGAGTCAGTATTATCATTAATGGTTATTGTTTTGTGAACAGATGGTATTGTATCGCTTTTTAATATTGAGTTATTAATAAAAACAAAAAAAACAATTATTGCACACAAATTTATGTTTTGAAATATCTTATTCATATTTATCTAAAAAGAGTTTTTAATTGGTTTTCTAAAGATTTCAAATATATCCACGACCAAGATCTTTCTGTATTATGAAATAGCTGTATTCTAAATATACTGGTATGATCAATAACCTGTGTTCTTTGCATTACAACAGCACCGAATCCGTAATTACCTTCAGTAAATAATATTTGATATTTTACATAATCTGCTGTTGATTCAATGAAAATAGGAGGAGCGTAATCACCTACTGATTTATGAACATAACCAGTGTGCTCAAATCCTTTAGGTATTTTAACAGTTATATCAAATGGTTCGTTTGTTGCTCCAAAAATTTTCATGGCTTGTTCCTTAGTATTATCAGAACCTCTGTACCAATCTTCAACATGAATAAGTGTTTCTC
>PWJZ01000044.1 GCA_003559855.1 Bacteroidales bacterium | reverse complement strand
GGGGATATCAAAAAAATGGTTGTTTGCTTTGCCTATTGCAGGAATTATTGTGGCTGTTCCCGCGTATTTTTCATTGTCAATAGCATTGATTACTTTATGCTTGATTGTAATATTTTCTCTTGTTTTTTACTCAAAAAAACCTGTAAAAATTACCGATACAAGAAAAGCCGATTATAAAAGGACAGGCTTGCCATCGCCAGCAAATTGGACAACTGATGAAGTGATAAAAAAAATTGATGATCTTACTGGGATGCTTAATAAAGCCAAATACTGCGAAATTGCCGGACAAAGAATTGAATATATTTCCAAAGAGCTTGAATCATTGCAACCAAGAATGGCCAACATAAGTCAACAATACAGCAAATGGAGTGATAAGCTAAAATTAATACCTGAACTCCCTGCTGGAAATTTAAAGAATTACAGTGGCATGTATTGGTATTTGAAGCAGATAGGTGATTGGAAGCAAAACTATACCGAAGCAGAAGCCTTAAAGGCAAGCAAAGAAAAATATTTCGAATTATGGGAAAAAAATATCCAAAGGATAAACACAATATTCTCAGAATATAAATTGGATGGTATCAAAGATGCAACACAAGCAGCAGCAGTATTCAAAAAACTCAAAGAAGATGAATCTAATCGCAGGGGTGCAGTAAAAGAAATAACAAATCAGGAGCAGAAAATAAAAGATAATCAAATACAAAAAGACGAAAACACTCAAAAGCTTGAAAACATTTATAAAAAGCTGGATAAAAGTTTCGGGCAAAAAGACGAAGTTAAAAATTTACTGGAGCAGCTTGAAAACTATAAAAAATCAAGGCAGGAATATAATGATGCAGGTGTCAGGCTTGCTGAAAGGGAAAAAGAAGTTAGAGCACATTCATTATACGTTTATCATACCATGGAAGTTGAAACCTTAACACCGGATGAAGCTGAAAAACTGATCACGGAAAATAGCGAAATTGCAAGCAGATTGGATGAGGTTAAGGAAAATATAACGGCTATAGAAACCCGTGTTAAAGCTGCAAAAGAAGGTGCCGACCTTGAAAATGCTTTAAAAGAAAAAGATGAAGCTTTAAATAACCTTCAGCAGCTTTATGAAAATAATCTCTCATCAATAACTGGAAACATTATAGTTGACAAGCTAAAAAGTTTTACCCGCGATAAGAATCGCCCAAAAGTGTTTGACCATGCAAAAAAACTGCTTAACCGAATCACAAACGGCAGATATGACTTAATACTTGATGACAGTGATGATGCAGCATTTAGTGCATTCGACAATGTGTTGCATAAAGAGCAACCTCTTAATGAATTATCAACCGGAACTCGGATTCAACTTCTATTGGCTGTACGGCTTGCATTTATTGAAACAATCGAATCAACAATGAAACTGCCGGTAATGGCTGATGAGCTTCTGGCAAACAGCGACGATTTGCGGGCAAAAGCTATCATTGAAGCCTTGATTGAAATAAGCAAAAACGGAAGGCAGATATTTTATTTCACAGCACAGGAAGATGAAGTCGTTAAATGGAAAACTTACCTTGATATAATTCCTGGTGTTCATTATAAAATATATACACTGACAGGCCAAAAAGATGACCGCCATGATTATGATTTTGATAAAACCGGCTATAATGTTGATTCTGTTAAGTTTGCTCTGGAGATACCGGAGCCGGATGGAAAAAGCTACCAGGATTATGGAAAATTAATCGGAGCAGACACTTTTGATCCTCTCCTCAATGAGCCTGAACAGATACATTTGTGGTATTTGTTTGAGGATAGCATAGTATTGTATAATTGTCTTAAAAAGAACATTGTTTACTGGGGTCAGTTAAAATCTTTTATTGATAATGGCGGGCGAATAGAGGATTTAGACGATAATGAGCTTGATCTTATCAATGAGAAGGTCAAGCTTCTTGAACGACTTGTAGAGTTATACCGTATTGGACGTCCGAAGCCTATTGACCGTGAGGTGCTTGAGCAGTCAAGAGCTGTGTCTGAGAGCTTTATTGATGAAGTTACCGATAAACTTTATCAGCTCAACGGAAATCCTGTTGAATTACTTCAAGCACTTAAAAACTCCGAGGTGGCGGGTTTCAGACAAGCAAAGATTGATGAACTTGAACAGGATCTTGTAAACAACGGATATATAGATGATAACAAACCTATTCCAATAGACGAAATTATAACACAATTGCAAGCGTTACTGTCAACAATGGATATAGATGCTTCTAAAGCAGAAAAGCATATTAAAAATGTTCTGGCCGGACGTTTTTAAGGTCAATTACAATTACCTCTAAAACGGCCAAAAGCTATTATCATACCACACCTTCTCGGTAAGTTGTTGGTTAAGCTCAATCAGGAGTTTATGGTGTCCTTTTTCCCAGTTTGCGAGCCACTCAAAAAGCTCTTTTGCATTAGGGTCTGTGGCTTTTTTTGCTTGTTCGGAATACACTTCTATCGACTTGTTTTCCATGTCAATGGCAGCTGAAATAGCTGCTGCTTCAAAGCCGGCACCGGAAATCTTTTCGGTGATCTCTTTGGTTAATATGCTATTTACAGTTTCTTCGTCATGTTGTTTCGACTCAATATCATATTTGTCAAACTTTTCTTTGTTTTTGTAGCTGACAAGTTGTTTTGAAAGAAACTCAATATGTGTTTGCTCTTCTTCAGCCATAATATTAAAGATTTTTTTAACATCTTCATTTTCAGTTTGTTCAGCAACCTTCTGATATAATGATTTGCCTCGGGCTTCCATTATTATGGCTTGTTTTAGAATGTCTGACAGGTTTGCTTTCATAACTGTTTGGATTTTAATTTTTTAATCTGTATTAAATATGATACTTCTTATAACGTTAAGCTTACAATATTTGTTTAAATCATTTCCAGGATTATTTTATTAATCGGTTGCATTTAATATTTATGCAGCGTTAAATTAAGATTATATAAAAACTGCTTTTCATAAATGGTTAATAATTAATATTATAAAATCCTCATACACCGGCATTCACAAGAGATAATTATTTTGGTGAACTTACTAAATCGATTTCACAGCCTGACTCGTCCGTACGGTAACCTGATGGAATAATAAGTCATGAGGGTTTTTTGGATTAAGAACTGTTAACGCAAATATCAACAACCATATATTATTATAGATCAGAAGTTTAAATACATTCTATTCGGATGGAACAAAGATATTTATCTTTTCACTCAATGGCAGTCCGAATTCTTCAATCATTTTTATATCCATACGTTCTAATTCGTCGAGTATGGGGTTATATATTTCGGGAATAACAGGAATATGTATGCCTGTTTTATTTATTTTACCATTTAATATCATTTCAACAGCCACTGCAGCCGGCAAAGCAACTGTTCGTGCTACGGCGGTATCGGCAGCAGGTGTGCCGAAGTTGAGCAGAGAGGATTTGATAACTTCTTTATTCCCATCGGGATATGAAGCCAGGAATATGTGTTGCATGGCTACCATGTCGCGTTCGTGTTTTCCCATTTTCATTTTTTCCATCATCAGGTCAGTGATAATTTCAAAAGGCGTATCTTTTTGACGGTTCATAGGTTTGTCATCAAAGATGCCAAGCCATTCTATTGCTTTTATGGCATATGAATCTTCTTTAATGTTAAGATATTTTGCGGTTTTTGTTTTAATGCCGGTCGCGTCGGCTTCGTTAATTAGAATGGCAACCATTTCTGCATATGTTTTTCCCGTAAAGTCGTATTCATTGGTGCTGAGAAGCTTTAAAGCTTTGATAGCATCCATTGTACAACACCAGCCGGTATATCTGAAAGTACCTCTCATCATTGATTTTGATTCAGAAATACCATACAGGTCTATGTATGGAATGCTGTCACGGTTGGGGTAAACTTCAAGCTCGCTGATGTTCTTAAAGTTTATTGAAGCGGGATTTTTAAAAATATCTTCGGTTGGAATATATACTTCTTCACCGTTTAACAAATATTTACCGTCGTTATTACTTGCCATTATCACTCCTTTCGGGCTCCATGAGAATTTGTATTTAAGCGGATTGTCGGCTGCTTCGGGTGCCGGCAGGGCACCGCACATGCTGTAAAATTCTTCAACTTTTCCGCCTTTATCATGGATGTGGTCGATAATACGCATAGCCGACATATGGTCGATGCCAGGATCCAGACCTGCCTCGTTCAGAATGATAATACCGGCTTTTTTACACCCGCTGTCCAGTGCAAGCATGTCGGGTTTGACATAGGAAGTGGTAACCATGTTCTTTTTGTGTTTAATGCATTGCCTGGCTACCATTACATGGTGTATCCACGGTAAAAGGCTTACAACAAGATCATGTCCGGAAATCATGTTTCCTAATTCATTGATCTGATCAGCGCTCCATACAACAGCCCTTCCGTTATTGTAGCCCTTAACCAATTCTTCTGCTTTTGACCTTATTTGATCTGCAATTGTTACGTAATATCCTTTGTCCAAAAGATAATTTATGATGGGCTTTGATATCATGCCGGCACCAAGAATCAATATTTTTTTCATTCTTTACTATAATTTTGATATGTGATCCTTCTCAATAAGGTTTCACAATAATAGTTTATTAAAATATTCGCCTAAATCCTTTAAACGTTTATATGAAAAAATAAAAGTTCATAATTTTATATGTTTTCCAATAAAGCTGACGTTGGGTTGTTTTCATATCATGACCATTTCCGGTTTAGGGGGTTAACCCGCAATAGCGTTAAGTTTTACTGATTTTTTCAAATAATGCGGGTTAACCGCATTTATTAAAGAAAATCCTCTATATATCTATAATCAGGGGTAAAACTTCCTTTATGCAATATTAAAGCTTTTTTAACCGGATCAGGAAGTTTAATATTTTCAAAAGGTTTATTAAAATCGGCATCAGCAATTGGTTTAACGAAATCCGTAAGGGCATCGGCAAAAGTCATTGATGAGTCTCTGGGCAGCTCGGTTGGCAGGATGTCGACAGCCATAACCAATATGCCCTCACCTTCAAAGCCTGAGGTTGGCTTACGAGTGAAGGGATTATAAACAAATACCGGGTTCTCAACCGGAGTACCTTTGTGGGTAATTTCGACCGATCCGTCGGGATCACAGGTAATATCACCAATTACAGTCAGTTTTGGTCGTCCTTTCTCAAACAGCTTTTGGATATACTTTTTGGTAACTATTCGCGGGTATCTGTCATCCCAGTACATGCAGTTCATAAGAACCGTAAGATGCGGAATATATTTTTCGAATACGGGTTGATAATTATCAGGATTGTAGTAATAGTCTTGTAATTCGAAGGTTTTGCCGTCGTTTCTCGCAAACAGGTGTTTTTCTTTAAAGATTATTTTGAACAGGGTATTATTTGGGAGGTTTTTCCACTTATCAAGTTTTGTGAGTTCTTCAGGCAGGATCTCCTTCATTGGGAGTAATGAGGCTATTTCCTGTGCTCCGTTGGAAACATTGCCGTAACCTGTAAATCCGATTGTAATAGGGCACAGTTCTTCCGGCAGTCCTTCTTCAGCAATTTGCTTGCCGACAAGTGTAACAGCCTCTTTTGCTTCTTTCAGCGAGTCATATTTATAGGATTGCTTTATCTGCACAAACGGCGTTTCAAAACCATACCTGCGCAGCCTTTTACCGAGGCTCCATAAAGAATTAATCATGCCTGCAAGCCCCGCATGTCTGCCGAAAAATATCAGCCTGCGGTTGCGTTCATCCACTATACATTCGTAATCTATAAGATTGCAGTTTAACCCGATCATCCTCTTTATCATCGGCATATTATATGGCTGACCCTTTATGACATGCGAAAAGAATATGTATGTTTTGTGTTTTTCAAAATAGTCTTCGGGAATTTCTTTTACTCCAAAAATTACCTGGCATTTTTT
Organism: Bacteroidales bacterium; assembly: GCA_003559855.1. Taxonomy (GTDB): domain Bacteria; phylum Bacteroidota; class Bacteroidia; order Bacteroidales; family UBA7960; genus PUKZ01. Next base: position 8,588 of record PWJZ01000044.1, on the reverse strand, counting down.
CAGATCTTTTTCTATTTGCGCGCCTGCTTGCCTGTATTCTTCATCGGTAAAAATTCTCTTGCCGGAGGATTCAACCGTAAATTTCAATCCGTGTTTTTCAATAAGTTTATTTACATGTGAAGGTGTAAGCGGTGCCCGCCGTTCCATCAAATATTTGTCTTCGTGTCGAATACCTAATACAGCACTCATATGAGACCGGTTTTAATATTGTAATTATTGTTGATGTTTGGCAAACTTATAAAAAATTTGAAAGAAAATGAATTAAATTAAACCCGCTTCCTGCCGTAAAAATGAGCCGGTAGAACAATTTTCGCACCATATGGATATATAACCGAAGAACAAATTATTAACCCCGTGAATAATATATTTCCTTATTTCACGGGGTTACAGGGGTAAAAATAGTAAAATAAAATTTTGATTAATTGAATATTCTGGGTGTTTGCGGTGTTATTCTGGTTCTGTTAAAGCCTTCGAGGGTAAGCTGGAGCATTATTTCGTGTGATCCTCCGCTGTAACCGCGGCTTGTACCAACAGCATAATCATAGGCATATCCTGCTGCAAGGTAATGCGTTATTTGATAACCCACCATCGCAGAAATGGCATCTCCGAGGCGGTAACTGAAGCCTGTCCAAACCATATCGTCATAATAACCTATCACATTGATGTCAAATTGTGTGATAATCAAATTGCTTTTGAAAAGAAGATATGGTTGAATATCCACCCTGTCAAAGACATCTTCGAATCGGTATTTTCCATAGAGGTAGTAATGCATCGGGGGATACTCTGATGTTGCTTTTTCATATGATTTGTAGTTAAGATGCGTGATTGCAAAACCGGCAGTAAGGTTGGGATCAACATATTCAACCCCGAAATTAAAATCGGGGTTAACAAAAGTTACTTTATCATAATATGCAAGCGGGTCGGTAGGATCAATATATATAAGCTGTGATCCGTCAATTGTTCTGCTCATAACTCCTGCGCCCAGTCCCAACGTTATGGTTGAGAGTACACCCGTTTGAATCGGATAGGCATAGAATGCCCTGGCAATAAGAAAATTCTCATAACCGACATAGTCATTTATAATATTTAAGCCAATCCCTCCGTAAATATCCTGCAGGTATGTGCTGGCATTAAATATTTGTGTTGATGGGGCATCTTCAAAACCAACCCATTGCTGGCGTGCTACCAACGAAGCATTGAGAGTGTTGGTTATTTCAATTGAAGCAGGGTTGAAGGTAACCTCATTGAACATATACTGACTGAAATGGGTGTCGGTTTGTCCTTTAACCGAAATATACCCTAAAAAAAGCAGAAAAACGATGAATAATAATACTTTTCTCATAGCTGTCATATTTTTTTAATGATACTGATAATATTGACCGGTAATAACCCGGTGATATGATTACCGTAATGCTATTACCTTTGTTATGGTCACTATTTTATATCAGTTATCGTTTGTTTTTACAAATTATAATTTGTTTATGTTCGTTATCTGTCTTCAAGCATGGATTGTGCCGTGCTTACACTGATCCTTTCACCGTTATTAAATGCCACCACATAAGTATCATAGCCCAGTTCTCTTAATTTCCATAACAGGTTATATGCTGATCTGAAATCACGGAAGCTGCCCACCAGATATCTGTGATAACGGTCCTTATCGTAATAGTTGATAATATTTATATGAGGCAATTCGTTAATGATTTTCCGGTAAAAATCGGGGTGTACCGGATATCCTGTTGCAACAAATTGAACCATAAATTCAATACCATGAGCGAAATGTACGTCTTTTGTAACCGAGTTCATATAGCGAAAACTATGTTTTGCAGCGTCGTTGAGGAAAGCCTGAAATTCGCTTATATGAATGGGTTCAAAAGTAGCTCTTCTGTTTAGCTGATGTTCTTCGGAGGTATGTGCATTTTCAATTACATGATTCATCTTTCCATGACCCAACGGATATAACCTGTTAATATTAATTCCTTTTCGAACAATATAGTTCATTGCACTGTGCGCTCTTTTTTGTGAGAGATAAAAATTGTATTTATGCCCTGCTATTTCATCAGTATGTGCATGAATGACCATACCCTTGTCAGGATTTGCATATAAAAATTCTATAACAGAGACGAGTTGTTTTTCTGAATATGGTTTAAGGTCATATTTTGCAAAATCAAAATATATCGTTGGCAGATCGTGATCGGTCAGCTTTATTTCAGGTGTAACCGGAATCGGTTCCGGAATTTTTTCTTTTTCAACTTCCACATCTTCAACTTTTTCTACATAATCAGGAATAACTTCTTCCGCAGGTTCTTCGTCAAGGATTATTATTTCATCATCAACAGTGGGTTTCTCTGCGGGCTTTTCAGGTTCTTTGATTTCCTCGGCAATTATTGGAGAAACGGGATCAAGCTTCAGGTCAAAATTATATTCTGTTACAACTTCAAAATGACTGGATATCAGCTGATCTTTGACCAGGATTTCTTCACGGTAGTCTTCATATCCTTCGTGGAAAGCCTCAATTTCGTAATTTATATCCGTGCTGATGTCGGGCAGTTCGTATAGTCCTTTGCTATCGGTACTGACAGTATAAAAGGAGCCATCATCTCCAATTATATAGAAGTCAAGATTTTCAATGGGTTTTCCGGTCAATCTGTCGGCAACGACACCTTTAAGAGTTATAATTTTAGAAACTACTCTGAAAGAGTACAGATCGTCGTTGCCTGAGCCACCCGGGCGATTGGAGCTAAAGAAACCCCTTGAATAGTCTTCGTTAATGATAAATCCAAAATCGTCTGCGCTACTGTTGACCGGGGCACCCATATTTTGCGGGGTGGAATAATTGCCATCTTCGTCGATAACGGAGTAGAAGATGTCAAATCCACCCATGCCGGGATGGCCGAAAGATGAAAAATATAAAACGTTGCCGGCTATGAATGGATAAGCATCATTATATGTGGTGTTTATATCGGGGCCAAGGTTAACAGGTTCCCCCCAGCTTTCGTCATCATTTTTATATATTTTATACAGGTCGTATAAACCGTAACCGTTGGGATTATCAGTAGCAAAATATAGCACATTGCCCTCATCATTTATTGAAGGGTATCCTATATTATATTTGTCGGAATTATAACTAAACAATGCAGCTTTCCCCCATATATCAGTGCCGGGATCATATTCTGACCAGTATATATCGCATGTTTCGCGTTCGCCCCTGAACCCCCCGCAATTCATAAAATAACCTATTTTATTGTTTTCATCATAAGACAAAAAGCCATCGTAATAATCGGAATTGATACCTCCTTTAACCGGTGTGGGAGGATGCCAGTCGCCTTCCTGACGGTCATATAATGTCTGGTAAATATTTGAAAAACCATGTTCGGCCACAACTATACCTTCTTCGTCGCGAACTTTAGTTGATGAAAATATAATTCTTTCTTTGGGAGTTTCAGAACGTAATGCCCAATAAATAATATTGTTGTTGAATAATCGTATTTCAATATCAAACTGGTCATCAAATGTCTCAGGATCATCATGGAAAACAGGATAATTTTCAAGGTAAGCCACTCCCCATTCTTCCCCAACACTGCTTAGCCTTTTTTCAAGGATTACTTCAAAAATGGTCTCCCGGTCGTAATGGTCTTTTGAATATTTTGCCGATTCAAGCATTTTTAATCCTCTGTCGTTGTCGGGCTCGTACTCCAAAAATTTTTTGGCATAATCAATAGAATTGTCAAACTCTTCCAAACCCAATGTCATTTCACTGAGGTGCAAATATATTAACGGTTCATCATAGCCTAAATTCTCGGCTTTCGTATACCATTGCCTTGCTTGTTCGTAATTAAGCATTCTGCGATAGGCTTCACCCATCCTGAAAGAAATTTCACGTCTTATTTGTGGTGAATCCTCCCGTCTTAATATTCTTTCATAAACATCAATTGCTTCATCATACTGACGTTGCTTAAAATAATCATCACCTACCTCGATTCTTTGTTCTGTCCTGGTTTGCCCAAAAGCAATCGTGTTTATGAGAATTATTCCGATAAATATTGTTACTGCTTTCTTCATTCGTTGTTTATTACCCTATTATATGGATTTTTTTCTTTTGATTATCAGATTTTTATTGTTTAAAATATTTTTCATATTTACGATATTCTTATTCTAATTACCCGGTATTATAACAGTTACCGAACCTTTTATTTCTACTTTTCTGCCAAATAATTGGTAAGTTGCAATATAATAGTATGTTCCCGGTGCAACTCTCCTTCCTCTGTAAGTTCCGTCCCATCCGTCATAACCTTCGTAAAGCTTTTGTCCCCAACGGTTAAATACAGTCAGGTGTAAATTAACTCCATCCAGAACGATTTTTAAATCCTTTTGGTCACCATAGCTACCAATTCCGTAATTTCCAAATCTCCTGTTAAGATCAAATGCCGCTTCATCGGGAATGAAAGCATTAGGAAGCTCGAACGTTTGGAGATAAATAACTATAATATTTGAAAGTCCTTCACACCCGTAATAAAAGGCTATAGCTTTAACTTCCTGGCCGCTTTCAATCTGGCTTGTTTGATAGACGTTGTCAGGGCCGGATTGCCTGAGTTCATCATCAATATAAAAGTCGTATCTGTGATAATTGTCAGGTGTTGCTGTAAAAGTAAGTGTTTGTCCTGGCAGCACAACGTCTGAGGGTTCGGCTTCCAGCTCAACAACAGGTGTTTCAATGTCTTTTATGAATAAATTTTCAGTGAAAAAACAATCCTGCTGATCTCCAACGGTCAATATTACATAGGGCAAATATGGCTGTAAAGGCCTTGAAACCATGGGGTTTGGCTCCTCAGAAAAGATATTTCCCTGAATGTCGGTCCATATATATGAATATGGCGGTTTTCCGCCTGATATTTCAATATGTTCACCTAAGAATACATAATCATCATATTCGCACAGATGAGGGTCGTCAAGTTTTGACATCAAAAAGTCTGAAATCTCGACTTTTACGGATTCGGAGCTGCTACAGCCCCAAATGTTAGTTACCGTTAGTGTGTAAATTGTTGTTGTATCAGGCTTTACATAAGGATTGGCTATATCAATAATAAGATCTTCATCTTTGGGTTCTGACTCCCAATAGTAAGTATATCCTTCAATGGGTTCTCCTCCTATCGGAACAGGTTCAAAGAGCTCTTCCGGGTCGCAAAACAGGTAATCATCGGCAACCAAAGGTTCAGGAGATTCAAAAACTTCCACATAGGTTTCAGCGGATAAGTAGCAAACCACGTTGCTTTCTCCGAATTCTCCCGCTATTTCAACCTCATAAAGACCTGCCATATCTGTGGTTGAATTTTCGCGAACCGGGTTTTGCATTGATGATGTCCATTCGTCAGGGCCTGTCCAGCTATAATCCATCATACCATGTGGTATTGCAAACAGCTCAATGGCTTCACCTTCGCAATACGGGCCGTAATTGTCTGCTTCAGCTTCCATATCAGGATATACATATACCACAATATCATTTGAATTTACACATCCTGTTTCGAGGTATGTTTCGGTGAAGGTGAATGTTGTTGTAACTGTGGGGCTTACCAGCGGGTTTGCCACTTCAGGATCGGAAATATATGCATTTTCCGGGTTGCTTGTCCAGAAGTATGTGTTGGCAGGTAATGGCTCGCTGTAATCACCGCCTATTTGAATAGTGTCGCCGAGACATATATCGTGGTCTGTTCCGGCATCAGCTTTTGGCAAAGGATGCACTTCAACTATAAAATCATATTCATTATGGCACTCCTCACCTCCGGGGCCTGAGGTGCCGGGAATGTATTCATACAATGTATATGTTGTAGTTATGACAGGACTTACTTCAATATATGATGTCGTATCCTCAATATCTTCATCCGGATTGCTCGAAAACCACTCGTATTCGTGCTCCGGAATGCTGTCTTTTCCGATTACAAGGGTTTCGTGCATGCAAATTTCAAATTCTTCTTCTCCGAAATGTCCGCCAACTACCGTAACCACAACATCATCGGAGTTGTAACATCCCATTGGAGGATATTCTTCCCATAAAGTATATGTTGTTGTTACATCAGGAGACACCCACGGGTTATGAATGTTCGGATCGCTTATTGACGGATCTTCAGGATTACTTGTCCATTCATATATCATACCCGGTATTGAATCTGTTGGTCCTAACTGTATTGTATCGCCGTAACAAATACTGATATCATCACCGGCATAGGTGTCGGGAAGTTCTTCAATTGTTATCGGCGGTGAAGCCTCGGGCCCGCATTCATTATCATCAGTGACTTCAACGGTATATGTGCCTGCCTGAAGTCCGGTAAACGATCCGTCGTTAGTTTGCGGACCTGCAAAAAGCTCACCGTTGAGCCATAACGTGTAATAAAGATCTCCCGTTCCACCGGAAGCTTCAACCGAAATTTCACCGTCTTCTGCACCAAAACATATTAGTGGAGTATAATATATTGATGTTAAATCTATAACTATTGGATCAGGTTCGGATATTGTAGTATAAACATATTCCTGATTGCCATGTTCATCTTCTATATAAGCTTCATAAAAACCGGCGCACAGGTCAATATAATGATAGTCCTTTTCAGGATCAAGATGTTCTTCCATATCATAAGGCTCGCCATCTTTATACCATTCTATGTTTGCCACTGTCATGCCGGATATCACAATAGTTATCGTGCCATCACAATATCCGTAACAGCTGACATCCGTTGATTCAATAAGAATTTCAGCGACCGATAGAGTAACATACTCTTCTGTAATACAACCGTTAGCGTCTATAACTTCTATTTTGTAATCTCCAATGCCAAGATTTTCAAAAGTATAAGTAAGATCCGGTATGTTCACACTGTAGATCAGCTCCCAATCTTCCAATTCATCATCCCAGATATACAAATTATAATCATAATTAGCAAAAGTTTCCTGTATTATTTCGACTTCTATTGAACCATCGTTTGCCGTTCCTGATGTTGGGTCATAGGCGGTTACTTCAATCAAAAGCTCTGGTGGTTGTGTGACTGTGAAAGAGGCAGTTCCAGTACAGCTTATATCGTCAATTACCAATAGGTAATAAGTTCCGGCAGCCAAACCATCAATAAAGTTAAGACCTTCACCTTCAGCGATAACATTGCCTTCATCGTCTTCCCAGATATAATAATAAGGTTCAGTGCCTCCGCTGACGGTTGCCTCTGCAGTTCCGTCTTCGCCACCATAACATGTAACGGGAGTTGTATATACTTCCACTGTTATTTCTTCCGAAACGGTTACCGTAATGATGTTTGATTCTGCCGTACCACATTCGTTGGTTGCCAGCCGGCGGAAGTGTGTGGTTTCGTTGATGGGTTCTGTAACCGCATATTCGAGCTCATTAGCTCCGGGAATATCGGTCCACTCTCCGCCGTCAACCATGTATTGCCACTGGTAAGTCCACTCTCCGTATCCTCCCGAGGGAGAAATAACGTTTGTGAAGGGTTCGGGTATTGCACCATAGCATATGTCCTGGCTTTCGGCAATTTCGCCGCCGTCCATTTCATCATGTACCGTTACGGTTATAACGTTAGAGGGAGCAGTGCCACATTCGTTGGTTGCTAGCCGGCGGAAGTGTGTGGTTTCGCTGAGGGGTTCGGTAACCGCATATTCGAGCTCATTAGCTCCCGGTATATCGGTCCACTCTCCGCCGTCCACCATGTATTGCCACTGGTAAGTCCACTCTCCGTATCCTCCCGAGGGAGAAGTAACGTTTGTGAAAGGTTCTGGTATAGCTTCATGGCATAAGTCCTGGCTTTCGGCAATTTCGCCGCCGTCCATTTCGCCATGAAGGGTAACGGTTATCACGTTTGATTCTACCGTTCCACATTCGTTGGAGGCTAACCTGCGGTAGTGAGTTGTTTCGGTTAGCGGTTCCGTAACAGCATATTCGAGCTCATTAGCTCCCGGTATATCGGTCCATTCTCCGCCTTCCACCATATATTGCCACTGGTAAGTCCATTCTCCGTATCCTCCCGAGGGAGAAGTAACGTTTGTGAAAGGTTCGGGTATAGCTCCGTGGCATATGGTCTGGCTTTCGGCAATTTCGCCGCCGTCCATTTCATCATGAACGGTAACAGTTATCACGTTTGAAGCTACCGTACCACATTCGTTGGTTGCTAGCCGGCGGAAGTGTGTGGTTTCGCTGAGGGGTTCGGTAACCGCATATTCGAGTTCATTAGCTCCCGGTATATCGGTCCACTCTCCGCCGTCCACCATGTATTGCCACTGGTAAGTCCATTCCCCGTATCCTCCCGAGGGAGAAGTAACGTTTGTGAAGGGTTCTGGTATAGCTTCATGGCATAAGTCCTGGCTTTCGGCAATTTCGCCGCCGTCCATTTCATCATGTACCGTTACGGTTATAACGTTAGAGGGAGCAGTGCCACATTCGTTGGTTGCCAGCCTGCGGTAGTGTGTGGTTTCAGTAAGAGGTTCGGTAACCGCATATTCGAGCTCATTAGCTCCCGGTATATCGGTCCACTCTCCGCCGTCAACCATATATTGCCACTGGTAAGTCCATGCGCCGTAGCCGCCTGAGGGCGAAGTGACGT
>PWJZ01000014.1 GCA_003559855.1 Bacteroidales bacterium | reverse complement strand
TGAATTAAGCACGGAAATAAACGTAAGCAATTTGCGTCCGGGAGTTTATTTTATGCAAGTACATACCAAGGAAAGCGTTATAACCGAAAGAGTTCAGATAGTGCAGTAAGCTATTAAGCTTATGCAAGTCTTGCGTTTTTTCATACTCCTGAAATAATTTAACAGATATAACCTATAACCCTTTTTAAATTGCATTTGCTGGGATAATCTGAGAATAATAGCATTTTGATGCACAAATTTTGCTTCTCCAAAGGGCATTTTAGACTCAATAATTTTATTATTAAATTTGTCTGATAAAAAAGTTGCATTTGTGACTTGAATCCAGTAATAATAAGATACCAAAGATTAAAAAAACCAAAACACAAACCAAAAGGAGATCTGGCTATGAAAAATGTAAGAACATTTATTATCATATTTTTAACACTTTTAAAACTTACAATTATGGCTTGTGCACCAAGAGATTACGCCGATACAATTTATAAAAACGGCAATATTTATACGATGGATGAAAATAATCCGGTAGTTACGGCAATAGCAATAAAAGGCGACAGGATCATTTATGCCGGGGATGATGAAAAAGTTTTTGAGTATGCTACCGGCGAAACCCTGGTTATTGATCTGGAAGGCATGACGGTGTTGCCCGGGCTTACTGACAGCCATATTCACTTTAACAGGGTGGGGGAGGGTATTCTTTCCGCCCCACTGGATGTTTACTGGCTTCCTGTTGATGAGTTGTTAAAAATTATTGAAGAAGCCGTAGCTAAGGCTGAGCCGGGCGAATGGATATTGGCCCGGGGCTATAATGATGCTATTTGGGGTATCAGGCCGCACAGGCAATTACTCGATGAGGTAAGTCCTGATAACCCTGTTGTTCTTCGCCGTTACTGCGGGCATAATCTGTTTGTCAATTCAAAAGCCCTTGAGGTTGCCGGTATAACTGATGATACTGCTTGCCCGGATGCGGGTGCCATCGTACGTGATGAAGCGGGTGTTGCCACAGGTGTGTTGGTTTCGGCGGCAGGTGAATTGGTCACCAAACATATTCCGCCAGCACCGGAGTTGACATATGAGGAACAGCTGGAGGTTCTCGCGCTTGGAAGCCGGACAGTGCTGGCTGCCGGCATCACAACGGTGCATGATGCAACGGCTTCGGATAAAGAAACTTTTAAGCTGCGAAAAGATGCTTATGAAAAAGGTTATCTGAAGGTCAGGGTGATGGACGCCGTAGATCATGAAACGGCCCTAAAAATGGGTAAGCCCGAAACAGCTCTTTTTGATAACCGCTACAGTGTGCGTTGGGTGAAGATGTTCGTTGATGGTTCGCTTGGCGGCAGGGGAGCCGCTATGCTGGAAGAATACACCGATATGCCCGGTCATAAAGGAGCCCTGCGTGAACTGGGGCAGGATGAAGAAAAGTTTGCTGAAAAAGTTGCAGAACTGCTTGATATGGGCTTCGCAACACGCACACACTCGATCGGCGACAAAGGTAATCGGGTTACTCTTAATGCTTTTGAAAAGGCAATGGAGATGACAGGTAAAAACCCCGCTGAAGCCAGGTTGATAGTGGAACATGCCCAGGTGTTGCACCCTGATGATATAAAGAGATTTGGCAATTCAGAAATAATTGCTTCCATGCAGCCGATTCATGCTATTGAAGATATGCTGTTCGTTGAAGATCGTATAGGGTACGAGAGAGCAAAATATTCCTATGTGTGGCGAAGCTTGCTCGATAGCAAAGCTGTTATTACCGCCGGTTCCGACTACAGCGTATCTCCATTTAACCCGTTTTACGGAATGCATGCCGCAGTTACAAGGCAAGACCGTAACAATAACCCGCAGGGAGGCTGGTTCCCCGAACAAGCCATTACAAGAAAAGAAGCCCTCGAAGCTTATACGGCCTCACCTGCATATGTGGAATTTTCAGAGGATATTAAAGGATCAATAACAAAAGGAAAACTGGCCGATTTCATCGTTATTGACAGGGATTACTTCGAAATACCGGCTGAAGAAATACACGAAATACAGGTTTTGAAGACAGTACTGGGCGGCAAAACTGTCTTCAAAAATCGTTTTCCACGTTGAAAATTTTTCTACGGCGTTACTCGATTTTCGTAAATCAAAAATGTTAAGCCCTGGCTTAAAAAACGGTCAACGTTATTCAGACATAGTCAAAATAACAAGCACCAAATAACAAGCACCAAATAACAAACAAATTCCAATTTTCGAAATATCAATGACCAAAACAAGACGGAACTGGTTTGGAATTTTGTAAATTGGATTTTGGAATTTATTTGAAATTTGTTATTTGAAATTTGTTATTTTACTATTCAATTATTGATAAATCACGTAGGATATATATTTATCCAACGTGATAAATGTTCAACTTTATGGACAAACACTAACTAAGATCCTCCTTACTGTTAATATTAAAAAATATCTTCTCATCATAAAACTCAAAATTCTCAACATTAAGGTATAGTGTTTCAAGGGGTTTTATGGCATCCAGAATTTTATATCGTTTTGCTTTGATTGCTTTTTCAATAACGGGAAGGCTGTGGCGATGGAAAAATGTTGCCATGGTTTCCGTCAAATTTTTATGTATCGGTATTACTACATGGTAATTTTTTGAATTTTCCAGCAGCTTTGCAAAGAGTTCAGCAGGCAGAAATGGCATATCGCACCCTGTGAAAAGGTTCAAGCTTGTGCTTGAGTTTTTCAGTCCGGCATGTATTCCGCTCAACGGACCAATATTCCGGTAAAGGTCTTTTACGGTTTTAAGACCTGTGAAACGATATGATACCGGGTCATTGGTGCTGATAATGATCTCATCGCAAACAGCACTCAATGTTTCGATAGAATATTCTATCAGCTTTTTGCCTTTAAAACTGAAAAGTCCTTTATCTTCGCCGAACCGGCTGCTTTTGCCACCGGCAAGGATTATGCCCGTTACCATGACTGTTGAGTTTATTATGCAAAAATATAAACCTTATTTGAAAATCGTTAATCACAGGTATTATTTAAGTTTAATAATTTATTTTATGAGTCCATTATCTTATGTAACATTTTTCATGTTATATTTTTAGCGTTGAGTGAAAATATAAATTAAAAACCCCGGAGGCTTTGAAAAAAACCTACGGGGATTAGAAAAAAACTCAATTTTTCGTTTTCTTATCTCACCGACATAACTTATCGAACCACTATAAACGGCAAAGTTTTTCGAATGCTTCCCCAACTAAAAACGGCAACGTAGTTACCGCTATTCCAATCTGACAACGTTACTATCTGCTGGTCGCAGTATCCGGTTACTTTCATCGAATGCATAAGCACACCTTGCGAATTGCGTATTTCTATAATTCCCTGCCCTCTCATTTCCGTATCCGAGCACCAGCTAAGTGTTATATAGTTTTTGCACGGGTTCGGGAAGAGGTTGAAGTGAAACGGCTCATCTTTACCTGCCACAAAATCAGATGGCTGTGGTGTATGGGGCTCTGTTTTTGGTCCGGTTTGTTTGGCAGGATAGATAATCGGCTCTTCGTATTCAATGGCATCGTTAATCATCAGAAGCGACAAGGCTTTTCCTGCAATGCGGTTGCCCGAACCAATGAAGGTTTCAAGCTTAATTAGCGCTTCCTCCGGGAGATTTGTAAATACAGGGTGTTTCTCATTATCCCACTTTTTCAGGAAAGCGTAAAATGAGAGGTAGTCATTATGAACAATAAGCTCATTTTCATTCAAATTGTAATTTGTTTCTATTGAGCTTAGTACTTCGAAGCCCTGCGTGTAATCACC
>PWJZ01000129.1 GCA_003559855.1 Bacteroidales bacterium | reverse complement strand
TCGTTAACTTAGCGTGCCGACCAAAGGGAGACAATGACCGAAGGGAATAACATTGCGATCTCACGAACACCAAATAAAATAAAATATTAAGTGAGTAATCGATATTCGTTAATCAAAAAAGCTTGACATTATAGACAGACACTAAATTAATTGTCATTCCACATCGGCGACCTAAAGCTAGGTCTGAAAATTCGAAATGACCCTTCCGCCTGGGATAAGAAAGGTGATGGAGCTAGTGGGCGGCGGCGCCACCCACTTGCTCCACCACTACGACCACAGCCGCAGGTCATCCATGTTGGAAAAAAGCAAAAAGCTTGTAACTTTTATTATGGGTCAAACGTCCATAAATGTACAAGGAGTGTTCTTTTTCGTACATAATTGAATTTTACTTTCAATGAAGATAAATTATAATGGCTTGTTTATAAAATTATTAAGTGGTTTGGTTTAACATTTGATAAACAAATATAAGAAGTTTTTTTCTGAATAGAGATCGTTAATCATAGTTACAGCTAATGAAACTGTTATTTTTTGCCATATTATCGTTATTAATTACTTTGCCTGTTGCAGCAACAGGCACGGAATTTGAAAAGAGAAATTATAAACCTTCCCGCATAAGTGAACCGCCTGAAATAGATGGAAAACTTGACGAACCTGTTTGGGATAAATGTAATTGGGATGGGGATTTTCGTCAGTTTGAGCCATATAATGGCCAGGAACCGTCGCAGCGTACGGAGTTTTGTATTCTTTATGATGATGATAATCTCTATGTGGCTATCCGTGCATATGACTGCAGTCCTGACAGTATAGTTCAGCGTCTGACGCGGCGCGATCAGGAAGATGGCGACATTGTTGGTATTGCGTTTGATAGCTATTATGATTTGCGTACCGCTTTTGTGTTTGGCGTAAGTGCCGGCGGCACTAAGTTCGACTGGGTTGTAAGCAATGATGGGCAGAACGAAGATCGTACCTGGGACCCTAACTGGTGGGTAAGCACCAATGTTGATGAAAAAGGTTGGGTTGCTGAAATGCGTATTCCCTTCAGCCAGTTACGTTTTGAAAAAAATGGTAACGGTATATGGGGGTTGCAGGTTTTCAGAGGTGTTTATCGTCATGGTGAATTGAACTTCTGGCAACACATTCCACAGGATGCACCGGGCTTGGTACACCGTTTTGGCTTAATGTCAGGAATGGTTGACATTGAGCCGCGCACCATTTTTGATATTACCCCTTATGCTGTAACCTTGGCTGAAAGCTTTCAAGCTCAGCCGGGAAATCCATTCGCCACAGGAAGCGGCTATGATCTTAAAGCCGGACTGGATGCCAAAATTGGTATCACCAACAACTTAACCCTTGACCTTACAGTGTATCCTGATTTTGGCCAGGTAGAAGCAGATCCTTCCGAGGTGAATCTGACAGCATATGAGACATTTTACCATGAAAGAAGACCCTTTTTTATTGAGGGCCAAAACATCTCAAGTTTCTCTCTGGGTATTGGTAATGGAGGTGTAGGTAATGACAATTTATTTTATTCCCGGCGTATAGGGCGAAGGCCACAGGGCAACATATCAATAGAAAACGGTAGTTATGTTGACATGCCATCGTTTACGAACATTTTGGGTGCCGCAAAACTTACAGGCAGAACAAGGGACGGGTTATCTGTGGCCATTATTCAATCCCTCACTGCTGAAGAAAAAGCGGAAATAGACTTATTTGGAGACCGCTCATTTAAAACGGTTGAACCGCTTACAAATTATTTTGTGAGCAGAGTGCAAAAAGAATATAATGAAGGCAATACTTTATTAGGTGGTATGTTTACCAACACATACCGTAATCTTGATGAAAACCTTGCCGACCAAATGCATAACACTGCTTATACCGGTGGTATAGACTTTACACAATATTTCAAAGATAAAACATGGATGTTCAATATAAATGCTGCAATGAGCCATGTGGAAGGTAATGAGTTAGCAATTACCCGAACACAGAGGTCATCAGCAAGGTATTTTCAACGGCCGGATGCCGGACACGTTATCCTGGATTCCACCCGGACCTCCCTAACAGGAACAGGCGGCAGGATGCAACTTTTAAGGTCAGGCAATAGCAATTGGAGTTTTATGGGGGCCATGCTTTGGAAATCACCCGAGTTTGAAATCAATGACCTGGGGTATATGCGTGAGGCAGACCAGCTTTTCCAGGTGTTTTGGGTTGGTTACCGCGAATGGGAACCAAAGGGCATATATCGCAACTATAATATTAATGTAAATCAATACACAATCTGGGCTTTCGATGGCAATAGATACGCTACAGGTTTTAATGCTAACGGATATATTATGTTTGATAATTACTGGTATTCTTATGGTGGCATGGAATATAATCATGATATTATCTCAAGGAATCATTTGCGCGGAGGCCCAGCTATGCGATTGCCCGACAGGATAAACTCGTGGATTGGTGCCGGAACAGATAATCGCAAAAAATTTACAGCCAATATAAACGGAAATTATGGTGCAGGAATGAAAAGCAACAGTAAATATTACGGGGTTTCTCCCGGCATAACATATAAACCTGTTGATATGCTGAATTTGTCGTTTAATCCTTCCTACACGCATAGGTTTGAGGAGTTGCAATATGTCAGTCAAAATGCTTTCGACAATACAGACAGATATATCTTTGCCAGCATTGACCAGAAAGTTATAAATTTCTCATTCAGGATAAATCTTACTGTATTGCCCGATATTACCGTACAATACTGGGGGCAACCTTTCATTACATCGGGTAATTATTATGACTTTAAACATATTAATAACCCAATGGATAATGATTATCATAACCGTTTTCATGTTTATGATCAACAGCAGATATCATTTGAAGAAGGACTGTACCAAATTGATGAAAATATGGATGGATATATAGATTATCAGTTTGGCAATCCCAATTTCAGGGTAAAAGAGTTTCTGTCAAATCTTGTCATAAGATGGGAATACAATCCCGGTTCTACTATATTCCTGGTATGGAACCAATGCCGTTCTGGTTTTGATACTAACGGCAAAATGGATTTTTTTGAAGATATGGACAGGCTGTTTTCCGAAAAGCCGCATAATATATTTTTGCTGAAGTTTTCATACCGCATAGGTTTGAGGTAATTATAAGCAAGAGTTTACGGGAGGGTTGTTCCTTTAACCTCAAAACAAATAACTTTAAGAAGATGTTATATGGGAGATAAGCATAAGAATTTGCCCTTTGCTGATAAGTTTGATGGGTTTAAGGAAAAGCACGTAAAAAAATTGGTGAAGGGGGTATAAAAGGTGCTAAAGCCCATATAGCGGGGAGTCTGTTAATCTCAAAATAATATTCCGGCATTAACATTTTATTAAAAATGATTCAATTTGGGTAAGGGGATTCGTTATACAATTAATTAAGAGGCATTCGGTTATCTCAAAAAAAATTAACCTGTTCGAAGAACAACATTTAGGAATGATGATTAAATTATTTAATTTTGAAGCTCGTTTTTTCTAATTTTACAATAAATTCAATAACATGGATTTAAAACTTCCCGGTTATATCAGACTTTTTATAGGCTTAATAATAGTAGTGCTGGTAGTTACGATAATGATACAAGCCAAAATGGTATTGGCTCCTTTATTGATTGCCGTTTTACTGGCTGTTTTGATAAGCCCTTTCACAAGCTGGCTTGATAAGATCGGAATACCTCCATTGATATCTGTTTTTATCAGCATAATTGCATTACTTGGAGTTCTGACAGGCTTAGGTATTTTCTTTTATAACCAGTTGTTGGGTTTTGCGGGAGAACTAACTGCTTTAGAAGCCAGGTTCGGCGAATTGCTCGACTTGTTGAATGATTTTATTACACAACATGTTGATGATACTGCCGTACCCATTTCATTTGAAAGTATTCAAAAAGCCATTTTTCAATATTTATATGAAAATATCGGTACTCTAACCGAAGGTATAATTGCCACTGCGTCAACAATTACAGTGGCGTTTATGGTACCTATATACATAATTTTTATTTTATATTTCAGAAGATTTTTGATAGAATTTGTATTACAGGCATTAGGTTCTGAAAATCGTCAGAGATCAGAAAAAATAATTCATAATGTCAAAAACGTAGTACAAAATTATATTGTCGGTATGTTCTTCGTGATATGTATCCTTGTAGTTTTAAACTTCATTGCATTATATAGCCTTGGCATACGACATGCTTTGCTTTTTGCTGTCATTGCCGGTATATTAAATATTATACCTTTTGTAGGACCTTTTATAGGGGCCACCTTGCCTATAACCTATGCTTTATTAACAATGGATTCGCTTTGGTATCCGATAGGAGTATTTTTATGCTTTTATGTAATTCAATTGTTTGAAAGCAATCTTTTTACGCCCAAGATCGTTGGAGGCAAGGTAGCAATGAACCCGCTCATGACCATTCTTGCATTGTTTGTAGGTAATCATATCTGGGGGCTGACAGGTATGATCCTTTTCATACCGGGAATGGCTATTCTGAAAGTTATCTTTGATGAGATAAGGGGAATGGAACCGTATGCTTATCTGCTTGGTGATATACGGAAAGTTACCAAAGAAGAAAAGGATGCAAGGTTAAGAAACAGGATCAGAAAGATAAGGGAAAGGCTAAAGATTTGAAACGGTTTTAATAAAAATATGACCGGGATATGATATATCTGTAAGGTAAAGTCCGTATCCCGGCACCGCATATCCTGCTTTTTGCCGGTCTTTGCTTTCAATGATCTTTTCAAAATCTTCAGGAGTAAGCTTACCTTTGCCGGTTTCAATAAGAGTTCCGGTAATTGCCCTGACCATACCCCGCAAAAACCTGTTGGCGGTGATTTCAAATATCCATCGACTGCCTTGTTCATACCATTTGGCATCCATTATCTGACATAAATTATTATTTACCTGGGTGTTGGATTTTGAAAAACTTGTGTAATCAGAGTGATTGAAAAGTTTTGAAGTAGCAAGCCTAATGTTTTCAAGGTCAAGTTTTCCGCTATAATGGTAGGCCAGGTCTTGAGTGAAAGGATTTTTCCGGCGTTCAATAATGTATTGATATGTCCGGCTTATGGCATCATACCTGGCATGAGCCTTTTCTTTTACAAGCAGTATTGAGTCAACGGCTATGTCGTGCGGTAATATGCAATTTAGTTTGAAGAGTATGTCGTTTTCAGAAAAAAAATCAGGCTGGTGTCCGCTATTGAAATGTGCATAAAAAACTTTGGCATGGACGCCGGTATCAGTCCTTCCCGCACCTGTCAGAGAAACCTCTTCTTTAAGCAATATGTCCAGCGCATTCTTCAGAACATCCTGCAGAGTTGTAACGCCGGGCTGTGACTGCCAGCCATGATAGTTTGTTCCGTTGTATGATAATTTGATAAAATACCTGTTAGACACTTCGGGTGGCTTTTTTATACAAAGTTACAATTTTTGCCGGATGCGGGTTTTTTGATCCTTAGAATTCCCCGAAATCACCATCAACCCTGCAAACGTCAGTGCCCCGTTAAGCAACAACAGCTCAAAACCGAACTGATAACCCCAGAACAACTGTTCGGAAAAGGTGCTCAGGATATAACAAATCACAGGGGAAAGGATGCATATAATCGGCACGAATCTGTCTTTTGCTTTACGTTTTGAAAAGAGCCCGAAAGTGAACAAGCCCAGCAACGGGCCATAAGTATAGCCGGCGATGGTAAACAGCTGGCTGATCAGTGCAACGTCGTTTATTGCACGATAACCAACGATTATGGCAAACATCAGGAAAGCAAAAGTAGTATGGATCACATACCTTGTGTTTTTTATACGCTGCTCACTGATGCCCGGCTTACGCTTCAGTCCGAGAAAATCAATACAAAAAGCAGTGGTAAGGGCTGTCAATGTACCGTCGGCACTCGAATAGGCTGCTGATATCAAACCGAACAAAAAGGTGATGCCGGCAGCTATGCCAAGATATTCTATTGCAATAGTAGGGAAAAGGTCATCTGTATTATCAGGTATACCAAGACCGGCATCTCCGGCATATGTAAATAATACACCACCCAAAAACAGAAACATAAGGTTAATGAATATCAGTATCCCGCCGAAAGAGACCATGTTCTTCTGCGCATCTGAAAGCTTCCGGCAACTCAGGTTCTTCTGCATCATATCCTGGTCAAGGCCTGTCATAGTGATAGTGATGAACATACCTGCCAGAAACTGCTTTATGAAAAATCTCGGATCACGAATATCCATGACGAACATTTTTGCGTAACCCTCTGATTTAATATTGCCGGCCAGCTCGGAAATTCCCTTACCCATTTCACCGCTTATAAGTATTATTGTAATTACCACAGCAGTGATCATAAAAGTAGTTTGCAGTGTATCTGTCCATACGATGGTTTTTATACCGCCTTTATATGTATAAAGCAATATCAGCAACATAAAAACACCCACAGTAGCGGCAAAAGGCACACCCCATCGGTCGAACACGAAAAGCTGCAACACATAGACAACCAAAAACATGCGAAATGAAGAGCCTATAAGCCGGCTGACGATAAAATAAAAAGAGCCGGTCTTATAGGAGCTCATCCCGAAGCGGTTATCAAGGTAAGTATATATTGAAGTCAGATTAAGCTTATAATAGAGCGGAAGCAAAATAAACGCAATTACAACATACCCCAGCACATATCCCAGCACCAGCACCATGTAAGAAAACCCTTCATCGCCAACCAGACCGGGCACCGACATAAAAGTAACGCCCGACAATGACGCACCTATCATACCATAAGCCACAACATACCAGGGAGATGCACGATTGCCGAGAAAATATGTTTCGTTATTTGACCTCCGGGACGTAATGCGGGAAATAACGAATATCAGGGTAGTGTAGATTATAAAACAAAATAAAATGAGTATTGGTTGCATGTAAAGTTACATTAAATAACAAATAACAAATAACAAATAACAAATAACAAATAACAAATAAATCACAATTACCAAAACTTCAATTACCAAAGCAAAACGGTTTGGAGTTTGGAATTTGTATTTTGGATATTATTTGTATTTTGTTATTTGAAATTTACAACTCGTTATTTACAATTTGTAATATCATCACTTAATTGAAGTCGCAAAATTATGAAACTTTATTAAAACCGTTCACAACTGCACTTTTATTATTATTTTTGAAAACAAAAAAATAAACCTTGGAACAATATTCATCAAAACTTCTACAAAACGCTGTAGATGCCTTTGCACAGCTTCCCGGCATAGGCCGCAAAACAGCCCTGAGGCTGGTGTTGCACTTGCTGAAACAACCGGAGGAAGACGTTGAACTGTTTGTAGGTTCGTTAACAAAGCTGCGAAACGAAGTAATTTACTGCCAAAAGTGTCACAATATCTCCGATAAGAGTCTTTGCCATATATGCTGTTCGCCATCAAGGGATGAAACAATAGTTTGCGTGGTGGAGAACATACGTGATGTGATAGCGGTAGAAAACACCGGCAGGTTTAATGGTTTGTATCACGTGCTTGGAGGGATAATATCACCTGTTGACGGAATAGGTCCCAACGACCTTAACATAGCAAGCCTTATTACAAGAATAAAGGAAGACAAGGTAGGGGAGGTAATACTTGCACTCCCGACAAACATGGAAGGTGATACAACCAATTATTACATTTATAAAAAAATAAATGCCCCGGACCTGAAAGTTACAACTATTGCCAGGGGAATAGCAATAGGCGATGAGCTTGAGTATGCCGATGAAATTACACTGGGACGTTCAATAATGAACCGGACTTTATATGAAACCCTTATGGCTCAAAAATAACAAACAAAATAATAACAAATTTAGCAACATGAGGGTTCCATCATACCTGTTTAATAATTGTTTTATGATGAAAATGCAATGTCGAAATAAAAGGAAATAACAAAAAACAAATTACAAATTACAAACAAATGACAATTTTCAAAATTTCAATGACCCAAACAATACAAGTTCAGAATTTTAAAAACTGTATTTTGGGATTTATTTACTCACATATTGTTTAATTTTATGTGAGTTCGTGATCTCGCTACGCTCGGCAGGGATTTGAGATTTGGGATTTACCCTGTTAAATGTATTTTTATTTAAGGGTGAATTTGGGATTTGGAAATTGTGATTTGGGATTTATCATTTTCTACATGATACTTGGTTCTTCTAATTTTTTATTTTTTTCAAAAATCATTCATGGATCTTTCAGTAATCATAGTAAATTACAACGTAAGATTTTTTCTTGAGCAATGTCTCAAATCTGTTTTCAGGTCGGGCAAGGGCATCCGGATGGAAGTGATTGTGGTTGACAACAATTCGGTTGACGGCTCGGTTGAAATGATAAGGGATAAATTTCCGGAAGTTAAGCTGATTGCCAATGATGAAAACGCCGGTTTTTCAAAAGCCAACAATCAGGGCATCAGAATATCTGCCGGGAAATACGTGCTGCTGTTAAATCCCGACACTGTGGTTGAAGACGACACCCTGCCAAAGGTGGTTCAGTTCATGGATGATCATCCTGATGCCGGCGGGCTGGGTGTTAAGATGCTCGATGGCAACGGACGGTTTCTGCCCGAATCAAAACGAAGCCTGCCTACTCCCGCAGTAGCCTTCTGCAAAATATTCGGACTGTCGGCATTATTCCCAAAATCAAAAATATTCGGAAAATATCACCTCGGATACCTCGATAATGACAAAACACACCAGGTGGAAATTCTCTCGGGAGCTTTTATGCTGTTGCGCAGAAAAGTGCTTGATGAAACCGGATATCTTGACGAAGACTTTTTTATGTACGGCGAAGATATTGACCTTTCGTGGCGTATTATTAAAGCAGGATACAAGAACTACTACTATCCCGAAACACGTATTATCCATTACAAGGGCGAAAGCACCAAGAAAAGCAGCGTAAATTATGTAATGGTCTTTTACAAGGCAATGGTAATCTTTGCACGGAAACATTTTTCTTACAAGAACCTTAAACTCTTTTCATTCCTTATCAACTTTGCAGTTTGGTTCAGAGCCGGCCTTAGCATTTTGAACAGGTTTGCGAAAAAAGCATTGCTGCCGGTAACAGACGTTGTTGTAATATTTATTGGCTTTTTCTTCATCAAAAACTATTGGGAACAACAGTTGTTTTATTCGGAAGGTGATTATTATCCGGTAGAATATCTTTTATATGTAGTGCCGTCATATGTTTTGATATGGCTTGTTTCCGTTTATTTTAACGGCGGTTATGATAAGCCCGTGAAATTATTCCGTGTTGTGCGTGGTATTGGTGTAGGGACTGTTATCATACTTGTCATTTATGCATTGCTTCCCATATCGTTGAGGTTTTCGCGTGCCTTGATCCTTCTGGGCGGGCTTTGGGCATTGATTTCAATGTTGGCAGTCAGGACAATAGCTCATATTTTAAAACACAAGGACCTTAATATCGGAGATGAAAAATCAAAACGTGTGTTGATTGTCGGCGAAGGCGAAGAAGCACGCAGAATAGCTACCCTGGCAAGCCAATCAGGTAATTGCAGCTTTATCGGGCTGATAGGAAATGATCAACGAAGCTTTGATGATGGATACGTTGGCAAGATTGATCAGATTGATGAAATAATTTAAATATACAAAATTGACGATATAGTGTTTTGTGCAGGCAATATGTCATCGCAACATATAATGGACCTGATGCTCAAGCTTAAGAAATACCAGGTCAACTTTAAAATAGCACCCCCCGACAGTCAGTTCATTATCGGAAGCAAATCAATAGATACTTTCAGCGACCTTTTTACGATCAATATCAACGGTATCAACAAGCCGTCAAACAAAAGAAATAAAAGGCTGTTTGATCTGCTGATAGCAGGATTGCTCCTTGTTTTATCTCCCGTAACAATATTCTTTGTTAAAAACAAATGGGGCTTTATAAAAAATATTTTTGCGGTAGCCTTTAACAGAAAAACATGGGTAGGCTACCATCCCGGTCATGCCGATATACTGCCCAAACTCAAAAAACCCGTGTTGTTCACTTCCGATATCTTCGCTGACAAAAATCTTAACGGCGAAACCTGTGCAAATCTTGACACCCTCTATGCCAGAGACTATAAAATAGAAAATGATCTGAGCATTGTAGGAAAAGGGTTTAAATCATTAGGAAGGTAACGGGTAATATGCAATGACTTTAAATAAAAAATAGATTAAGCTCCAGGCAATATACAAAGGCTTTTAAAAAATAATGACTTTTTTGGTAATTTAACTTTAATACTGAAATTTTTCTTATTATTTTAGCTTCAAAATCTTTCAACACAATTCAAAATGCCAAACCCATTAACCGACATTTATACAAATCACCCGTTATCCGTCACCCGTTACCCGTTACCCGTTACTCGTTACGTTTCACCCGTCACCATTAAAATCCGCGATTATACGTCCGATCCGTGTTCACCCTGTGGAATAAGTATAATTTATTTTGTGCTGCTTGATATTATTAATCTATTCCACAGGGTAAATCCGCGTTCTATTAAAACCCAACATTAATCAAACCAAAAGGCCATGAACTTTAAAACCAACCCCCAACTTAAGCTTGCTTACGAGTTTGTGGAAAATACAGGGAAAAACGTTTTTCTCACAGGTAAAGCAGGCACAGGTAAAACCACTTTTTTGCAGAATATCAGAAAGGTTTCAACAAAGCGCTCTGTTGTTGTGGCGCCCACAGGTGTTGCAGCTATTAACGCGGGTGGTGTGACCATTCATTCATTTTTTCAGTTGCCCTTTGGCCCGCAAATACCCGGAGTGGAAAATAACAGTGATCTTCGAATTCCTGGTAAAAGCAGCAAGCCGGATGCCCGCTTTCAGAAGTTCAATAAAACAAAGATAAATATCATACGAAGCCTTGATCTGTTAATAATTGATGAGATCAGCATGGTGCGTGCCGATTTGCTCGACAGCATAGATAATGTGCTCAGACGGTACAAAGACAAATACAAGCCTTTCGGAGGTGTTCAGCTGCTGATGATAGGCGACCTGCAACAACTTACTCCGGTTGTAAAAGAAAATGAATGGGACATGCTCAAAGGTTATTATACAACACCTTTCTTCTTTGGCAGCAATGCGCTGCAACAAACCGACTATATAAGCATTGAGCTTAAACATATTTACAGGCAAAGCGATGAATATTTTATTAAACTCCTTAACAAAATACGTAATAATGATTTGGATGGAAAAACAGTGAATATATTGAATAAAAGATTCATCCCGGGCTTTTGCGGCGACAAGGATGACGGCTACATCACCCTCACCACGCATAATTATCAGGCAAAACAACTCAATCAAAGGAGGCTTAATGCTCTTAAAAGTAAAAATTGCAGGTTCCTGGCTCATATTGAAGGTGATTTCCCTGAAAACACTTATCCTACCGAATATGAGCTCAACCTCAAAGAAGGCGCACAGGTCATGTTCATTAAAAATGATCCCGCGCCTGAAAAGCTTTTCTATAACGGCAAAATAGGCATAATTGAACATATTGATGATGATATTATTCATGTTAAATGTGCCGAAGATGATTCAACCATTGAAGTATCACCTCTGACATGGGAAAATATCAGATATACTCTCGATGATGAGACCAGGGCAATTAAAGAAAAAGTGATAGGCATTTTTACACAATACCCGCTGAAGCTTGCATGGGCAATAACAATACACAAGAGCCAGGGTCTGACCTTCGAAAAAGCCATTATAGATGCCGAAGCGGCATTTGCACATGGCCAGGTTTATGTGGCACTGAGCAGGTGCAAAACGCTGGAGGGCATGGTGCTCAGCTCGCCCATATCATCCAAATCCCTCAAGGAAGATAAGGTAGTGAAAAACTTCACCCATTACATCAGTGAAAACATCCCTTGCAAACAATCACTTGAAGATGCTAAAATAAAATTTCGGCATGAACTGCTCGATGAGCTGTTCGATTTCTCAAGTATTCAAAAACAAACAAGGTATATTATCAAACTGTTAAAAGAAAACCTTAGCACTATCGGCAAGGAGAATTTGAACAATTTCCGGCAAATGGACGGTGATCTCGATAAAGAAATTGCAACCATAGGCAACAACTTTTCAAAAGAAATAAGCCGGCTTGTGAGGCAATACAATAAAGTTGAAGATAACCGGTTGTTGCAGGAACGAATTAAGAAGGCATGTAATTATTTTGTACCTAAAATAGAAACAGTTGTTGAAAACGTTCTGGATGAAACGGTTATTGAAAGCGATAACAAGCAGGTGCAAAAGACATTGAACGAAGCTTTGGAACGCGTTAAACTTAGCTTGCTTGTAAAAAAATTATGCCTGGATTCCTGCAAAAATGGCTTTGTATCACGCAAGTACCTTGATGTACGAGCCAGGACATCCATTGAGAAAGTAAAAAAGCCACGAAAGGCAACTGCGAAAAAACCGGTTGTCAGTGAAACTCCCAACCATCTTCAATTATTCGGGCAATTGAAAAGGTGGCGCGACAAAAAAGCCACCGGACTTGATGTTCCAATTTATATGATATTACCCAGAAAAAGCATGATTGCCATCAGTAACGAATTGCCGGGCTCTGAAAAAGTGTTGCTCAGCATTCACGGCTTCGGCAAAAAGAAAGCCGAACGCTTTGGCGAAGAGATCATTGATATGGTTGAAAACTATTGCCGGAGGAACAATTTACAGCCAAATAAGGATGCGCCATTGGCAAAGAAAACCAGCACCGCAAGCCATGAAAGACCCCCTACAAAGCAGATCACATACGAGTTATTTGAAGAGGGCAAAACCGTAGAAGAAATCGCCGAAGAAAGAGGCCTGGCTACCGGTACGATAGCAGGCCACTTGTCGCAATTTATCGGCTCAGGACATATACCTGTAACTAAACTGGTAAGCCCCGAAAAAATTGAACTTATCACAGAATACTTCAACAGCGTTGAAGGCGACTACAGGCTAGGCCCTGCAAAAGAAGTCCTTGGAGATGATATCTCATACGAGGAACTCCGATGGGTACTCAAACATTTCGAATTCACAGGCCAAAAAACATTAACCAGTGAGTAGAAACATCATGCCTACTCAAGCATAAATCCTTTTGTACGTGTTAGGCGTCCATCAACATAAACTTCAACGTAATAATTACCGCTATAGAGCCTTTCATCATGCTCAATATCAAATTCAATTAACACCGGATCTCCCTCGTACATTATTGTACGTTTGGTGGTGAATCCACTCTGAGTTTCATCTTCTTTTTCGAAAGTATCGCTACCGGGGTACATTATGTCAAGGTACGGATCATATAAAAGAATGTGTATATCCCGCTCACCGGTCTCGGCAAAAACACTGCTATGAACCTCAAAATTAATATAAGTATTATCTACCCTGCGTGCGCGATCAACATAGCGGTCGCGGAAAATGAAACGAAACTGTCTATTTCTTACAGTAATATTATACGCATTAAGCTTTTTAGACTCTTCGGCTTTTGCAAAAATAAGATCATACTCTTCCTGCAAGTCCTCATGCTTTTCACTAAGCTCAGCAATTTCTTCATTGAGGGTTTCCAGCTTTTCTTTAAGTTTACTGTGCTCTTCTTTTAGCTCTTCATGCTCAGCCTTAAGTTTGTTTAGCTCTTCGGTATCCCTAACTTCACGTGTTAAGTGTACAATGCGTACATCCTTTGCCCTTATATTCTCCTCCAGGTCCTTAACTTCCTGTTCAAGGTTTGCAGCCTCCCGGCGTTTTTCATCAAGCAAGCTTCTATACTCCTCTTTTGCTTCGGAAATATCCTCCTTTTCGGCTACCACAAGGTCCATTTCTGCAGTCAACTCCTTGTTGGCATCTGACATGTTCTTGCTACGCAACATGAACACAACATTTAAAATTATTGATATCAATAGTAAGGTAGCAATAATAATAGCTGCAGTTTTCTGGTTTCTCACTTGTTTTTCTTTGTTGTTTTCCATAATTAATTTGTTTTAGATATTTAAAGACATTTTTTTGCTCTTATCAAACAATATTTTGAAATAATTACTAAAAATCAAATTTCAAATATAATAAATGTTGGGCATAAATGCAAATAAGTCAGAAGTTTAGTCAAAGGAATCAATATTATACAATTATAGAAGGATATCATAAACCAATTTGTTTAAAAAATATGTAAAAGTTGTCGTCCACCGGCAAAAAATTGACTCAAAAATTCATAACTTTAGCCACAAAAGCTAAAAGCTGTTTTAATAACCATCGTTTTTTCCTGTGCACCTCCGGGAATCGCTCCGTGTAGCTCTTAGGTTAAAAAAATATTAACACACAGAGTTTCACTTGAGTTTTACCCGGAGTTATACAGAATTAATAAGTAAACAATATAGACACATGACACAACGAACCATTATCCGCAAAGCATCCGGAGAGAAAGAACCATTCTCATTTAGCAAGCTCGAAAGTTCGCTCAGACGTGCCGGTGCAAAAGATGACATAATTGATTCGATAAAAGATAAAATCGGAGAACTGTTATATGATGGCATCACTACACGTGAGATCTATAAAAAGGCTTTTGAGTTGCTTCGTAAGGAACGGCGATCAATGGCAGCACG
>PWJZ01000006.1 GCA_003559855.1 Bacteroidales bacterium | reverse complement strand
GTACTTCAACACCCCTGTCTTTATGAAAAGCTAAAACAATAGATTCTTTCAATTCGAGGCTGGCTCCGGGTTCTATTTCTAGGTTGCGCACCATACGGTAGATTTTAAAACCCGTCCACTGAACATTGCTTTCGGTAATGATATAAGTTGGCGGTACTATGTCATAAGGGTGAACATAATTGGGCGGGATTGTAGCGTCGGGTGAAATATCAAAGGCGCAATGACCCGCTACATCTAAAATAGCATATTGGTTAACGGACAGAATGCCATTCGCCTTAACTTCAATAACTGCATCTTCAACTTGTTTAAGCACCGCACATTCTTCCATAAAAAGATTACCATACGCTTTAACAACTATGCCTTTTTCGGAAGCCAGTTCAAATAGGCTCTCTGTATTTAACGATAATTTCCCCCCGTCATTAATGACGAATTCAGCATCCGAGCTGCAATAGCCAATTATTTCCGCTTCTCCGGAAATATCAATTGTGCCAGGATCATAACCGGCGGTAATAGTTCCATTTTCAGCAATAAAACTGCCACCTGGCTCAACAACTACACCGGCTCCAAAAGCTAATTCGAATTCACCCTCCGTATTTAACAAAAATTCTCCACCGCTGTTAATATTGAATTCAACCCTTTCGATACTACAATCGCCAATTATTTCCATTTCACCTTCGATATCAATTGTACCCGCTTCATCACCGGCAATAATAGTCCCGCTTTTAGCAATAAAATTTCCGCCTGGCTCAACAACTACACCGGCTTCAAAAGCTAATTCGAATTCACCCTCCGTATTTAACAAAAATTCTCCACCGTTGTTAATTATAAATTCAGTTTTTTCGATACTGCAATCGCCTGTTATTTCAACTTCTCCATAAACGGTTATAGTACCGTCATCTGAACTTGTAATATTACCATTATTAACGATAAGCTTTCCTTCATGCTCAATAATCATTTCAGCTTCTTCCTTAATACTCAATGTAGCATCGTTTATTAATTGAAAATCACCATCATCTACTATATTTAATTGACTTCCGTTATTAATAATAAATTTACCGCCGTTATCAATAATAAATTCAACTTCAGGTGCACAAAAGCCGTTTAATTCCGCTTCGCCTTTGACGGTTATATTGTTATTTTCTTTTTGACGGGTCAGTGATACATCATCTCCAATAACCAGGTTGGCACCATTGTCAACAATAAGTTTTCCCATTTCTTTGAAATGTATTGAGCAACCATCTTCTATAGTCACGGTAACTCCTTCTGTGATTGTGACCTCCGAGCTTATGGTTGCATTGCAAAGAGTCGTATCTTCGGCTATTTGAAAACCATGTACCTTTAAATTTGTGGCAGGACAGCCGAAAAACGTATAAAAGGTTACAGCTGACTTCTCGTGACCAACATCAAGGGTTTGTATTATTGCTTCCAAGGTAAATTCACCGCCTATATGAGATAAATTTTGCCAAATAGCGTAATGCAGGTATTTTGAAAATATTTTGTTCTCTTCATTATAAGTATATACTGGAGCACCAAGAAACATTATGCTGCCTGTTTCAGAATTAGTGAAATATTCTGCCATACAATCTACATTACTTGCTCCGCCCTGATATACAAAATCACCAGTCATGCAAGCTATACTAAAAACAAAACCTTGTTTGGTATTATTTTCCAGTAATTCAAACTGATCAGGACCGAAAATAGTGCCACCATCAGTCCACTCATAGAAATCACCATGCCCAAAATAATGCGTGATTAGCTGACCTTCATTAAAGCTATTTACAAGTGAATCCTGGATTATTTCATTACCCAAGAGATCAACTTTTAAAGTTGAAACAGAAGACTGATAGTTATACGGAATAATTAAATATTTAATGTAAGAAATGGTATATTCACATCTTGGATCGTGTCCTGCCACAAGTGTTATATTTTTTTTTCCAAACATCAAACTGATATTCAGTTTCAAAATAAATATTTTTGGAGATGATATTTTGCAGTTTTATTTCACAATCAACACTAAATCTGCCTATAAAAACATCGCCGTAATGATCATATTCACCGTTGTTTGTTGTAAGACAACTATAATAATAATCCGCACTATTACTTCCTGGTGGTGGAGAAGGAAATGTATATGCTACCCATCTCGGCACAATATATTCTTCAGGAATGTCAGGTCCATCAGTACCTACCAGCAGCACATATGCTAGCTTACCATCGTAGGTATTATTTGCCGTACCGTTTTCGTAAACACTTTGTATAAAGTTACGTATCCGGTATTGTTCTTTATAATCGGGATTGGCATAAGGATATCCTACTTCGTCAGAAATAACATGAGCAACATTTACTATTGCCACATCTAAGCCGTTATAGTTTGCTCGATGCTGCGCCAAATCAAACAAATCATCATTTTCTGAATCCCAGAATGTTGAAGCGGAAATAATCAAATAGTCGGCAGTAATTTCGCCTGATGTGTCTGTTACCTCAACCCAACTTACCGTACCGGCTTCGTCAGAACGGTCGTTAATGGATGCACCAATGCCGCCTTCGGTGTAATTTAACAACACGTTATCAACAAGATTGCTGAAAATACCTGTATTAACGCTTACATCGCTTATGGCATCCGTAAAATCGAGTGTTACGTCAATATCGGTAAAAACATGAAGTTCTTCGGTAACAGGATTGAACTGAATTGGATAAATCACTATTTCTGCTATACGTTGGCTGCGCATGTAGCCAATATCGGTGATCTCGGCTGTAACCTGCGGCATAAAGATGTCAAGGTTATAAATACTGTCGTTTTTAGTAAAAACCTCCTGCAAGTAAACAGTACCATCAGGATTTTCTACTAGCTCATATGCCGGAGCAGGATACACCATGTAATTTTCGAAAAACATCGGTGAATTTGTTTGTACCGTAATTGAAACATCTTCACACTCAGGAATGGCTATCAGTTGCCTTATGAAGGGCATTTCAGGTTTACCTTCGGCACGTGTTCTTCTCTGACCAGGTAACTGCAACCGTTGATAAAGATTTTCATCTACGGTTATATCCTCCGAATACATTCCGGGTGTTTGTACGTTGAAGATCACCGCAGATGTGTTGGATTGCTGAAGTGTAACAGCAGGTTCTTCCGGGGTTTCCTTTGTAAAGGAAATCCATTGGTTTTGTGCGTTTAATCCGTTTATGCCTGTAAAAGCAATAAATAAAAAAACGTAAATTTTTGTTTTCATATTTTTGTGTTTTTATTTTTGAAAATTTTGTATTTATTTTATCTCATTCCATCAATAATAATGGTTGGGTCTTCTATAAATAATTGCAGATCGTTCTGCCGTACTTTTATTGCCCATTTTTTACGGTTATAGCGTTATTTTTACCGTGCAATCTGAACAAGCCGGGTTATTACGTTATTTACAGTGTTAACTTGTATAAAATAAACACCCGCAGGTAGGTTATGCACGTTAATTTCAAACTGCAATGCATCAACAGCAATATCTTTTACTACTTGCCCGTTTATTCCTATCAGCTTAATCACGTTGATCAGTTCAGCTGATTCAACGGTAATTTTGTTTCGTGCAGGGTTTGGGAATACCATGATATATGTATCAGACAAATCTTGCACTATATTAGGTTCTTCTTTGAAATTTGCTGTTAGCTTTGTATCTTTAGCTGGCATAATATAAACAAAGCTTTTTACTTCGCTAATGATTTTACCTTCTTCATCCGTCCAGCTTTCAAACTTCCATCCTACATTGGCTGTGGCAGTGATAGTGGCTTCTTCGCCATATGAGTATTCACCTTCACCGTCAACAGTGCCGGCTTCTTCAGGATTAACAACAAGTGTCAGATTGTAAAGTTTAGCCCTGTTTGTTAAAATCGTGCCACGACCTCCAACCGCATAGCCCGTGTTTGTATCAGTAAAATATATTGAATATAACCACTTGGTTGTTCCGGATGAAAACTCTGTCCAGTTTTCTCCTGC
>PWJZ01000099.1 GCA_003559855.1 Bacteroidales bacterium | reverse complement strand
CTGGCAGCTACAGCTTTCAGGAAAGCATCGTTCACCAAATTTTTGCCGGGTTTCGACTTTACGGGCTCATATTTGCGAACCAACAAAAAGTTCAACTTTCTTGAAGAGGATATGTTGCTGCCTGTTATACCTTATACTGCCCTTGACCCTCAAACCGGGCAAGTAGACCCGATCCGCCTGTTTAATCCCGATCTGCATCCCGAAAATACCGGCATCGTCTTTATTCCGGGAACCTCCGAATTTATGACATGCCCCGACGGTAACCCTCTTTTTCATGATTATACATGGATACCTGAAGGCCAGTTAGCTTTCGGTCAGAAAAACAATTACCTTTTAAATATGGGTATGAGTCAAATCATTTATGCCGGAGGAAAGATAAGGACTCAGCATCGTATTTCATCTCAGATAGAAACTATAGCCAGGCACGGTGAGTATCTGGAGCTTTCGGCAGTGCTTTACGAAACCGAAAAGCTTTACTGGCAGGTTTATACACTCCGGGAAAAGCG
Organism: Bacteroidales bacterium; assembly: GCA_003559855.1. Taxonomy (GTDB): domain Bacteria; phylum Bacteroidota; class Bacteroidia; order Bacteroidales; family UBA7960; genus PUKZ01. The sequence continues at coordinate 44,079 of PWJZ01000099.1, read as the reverse complement.
TAAATTAGCAGATTCCTATCACGAGCTGCTTGAAAACATGGTTGAAGACCTTGAAAATTTATATGAAGAAGGAATGGTTTCACAAAACGATCTTTTAAAAGCACGCGTAAAACTCAATGAAGCCAACCTTGACCGTATAAAGGCGCGTAACTCCTTAGAGCTGGCATCAATGGCTCTTTGCCGTATCATCGGCCTGCCGATAACCACAGAGATAATTACCAATGACAGCTTATGGATTAAAGATGAGATAAAGTCACTGGATGCATTGTATAACAAAGCCTTACAAAACCGGCCCGAATTACAGATCGCTTCAGTCAACGTGGAATTGGGAAAATCGGCTGTTAAGCTTGCCGAATCAAGATTTTTGCCCGACATTGCTCTCAGTGCAAATTACTTTATGGTTAACCCTGACCCCTATCATGGTTTTAGCGATCAGTTCGGCAGAGACTGGAACGTAGGCCTTGTAATGAGAATACCGGTTTTTCACTGGAATGAAAGAAGACACATACTCAATGTTTCAAGGCATGAAAAAAAAGTACAGGAGCTTAAGTTACAAGACTTTAAAGAGCTTGTAAGGCTGGAAGTCAGCAAGATCTTTTATGAGATCAGCGAAGCACATGAGAAAGTAAATGTAGCAGCGCTTTCATTAAAACAAGCCGAAGAAAACCTGAAACTTGCTGAAGATAACTTTGATGTAGGCGCCCTGACTACTACAGAGCTTCTCGAAGCTCAGACACTTTGGCGTAAAGCATACTCAAACCATGTTGAAGCCAAATCGGAACTGATTTTACAACATACAAACATGCAAAAAGCGATAGGTGAGTTAATGAATGATTAATTTACTCTGTTTCTTTAAAGTCAATAAACAGGAAAAACCCTTTGCAAAAGACAAATATTATGTATTTAAAACAAAGAACGACAATGAATAAAAAACCGGTTTTAATCTTACTGATGATCCTGGCGATATCGTGCAACATGGACAACGATACTACAGACAGCCATACCGACAGCACTCCTCAGGTATCGGTACTGATAGCTGAAAAAGAGCTTTACAAGCCAAAACTTCCTTTTACCGGTACCATAAAGCCGTTTCGTGAAGCCAATTTGGGAGCGGCTATTCCCGGCAGAGTGGAAAAACTACATTTTTCCGAAGGTGAGTTTGTGACCAAAGGTTCGCTAATTGCACAGCTTTCCGGCGAAGCAGCAGCCATAGCCCGGCATGAATATGAGATCCTGAAAAAAGACTATGAACGCATAGCGAGGCTACGCGAAAAAGGAAGTTCCACCCAGCAGGATTATGAACATATTAAAGCAAAATTCAAAGCGGCTGAAGCTAAATATGATTTTTTTAAAAAAAACAGCGAGATAAGGGCTCCCTTTTCGGGTGTAATTGTTGAATATCTGGTTAATGAAGGAGAAACATTTTCATTTTCACCGGGCCTTGAACCCGGGTATTCCCATGCATCGGGCATAGTCAGGTTAATGCAGATGAACCCGGTAAAAATAAATATTGATGTAAACGAAAGATTAATCCCTGAACTTGATAATATTATAAAAACCGCAATAAAAACCGATGTATATCCCAATGAAATCTTCGAAGGTAAAATATCTTTCATAAGGCCGGTTTTATCAACGGCTTCACGCACCGCCACGGTTGAAATTATGGTTGATAACCCCGGTAAAAAACTCATGCCCGGAATGTTTGCAAGGGTAAACCTTGAAATGGAAAAAGATTCGCTGGTTTTTCTTCCAAGGCATGCACTTTTTGACCGCGACGATATGACAGCTTTCGTATGGATTATAGAAAACGGATATGCCACTAAACGACAAACTGCGATAATGTTCGAACATAACGGGAAAATGGCTATAAAAAACATCGAAAAAGGAGATTCTGTTGTCATATCGAGCTTGCACGCTTTGACCGAAAACATAAAAGTACATGTCAGGAATTGACAGATGATGATAACCAATGCGCAACGACTGAAAATATAAACATAGGATCTGTAAAAATTTAATTTAACAATAATGATTTTACCACGGACAGGGGTCAATCGACCGGTTTTTACGTTAATGCTTTTTTTGGCAATATTACTGTTTGGTATAATAAGCTATTACGTACTTCCGAAGGATGTATTACCTGAAATAGAGTTGCCTGCCATTACGGTAGGCACGGTATATCCGGGTGCATCTGCAGAGGAAGTGGAGCGGCATATTACAATGGAGCTTGAAGAGGTGCTTGCAGGAACAGGCAACCTGAGAAATATGTTCTCACAGTCAAAGGAAAACGTTTCATTCATAACACTTCAATTCGAGTGGCATACTGATCTGGAAGAAGTCGTCAGTACGGTAAGGGATTTTCTTAATTACAAGCAGAGAGATTTGCCGGTTGAAGCAGAAGCTCCGATAATCATGAGAGTTGATACCGACATGTTTCCGGTATTAATATATGGCATAAGCGCCGGCGAAAGCTATGAAGACCTCGGTCGTATTATTGATAATAAGATTGCCAATGCCATTAACCGTGCTCCCGGTGTCGGTGTTCTTTTGGTTATGGGAGAGCCGCGCAAGGAAATTAAAATTGAAATAGACCCTTACAAGCAAAAAGCATACAATCTATCACTAAACACCATTGTTCAGGCGCTAAAAGCAGAAAACATAACAATTCCGGCAGGCAGTATTATAGCCGGAAAAAGCGATTTGTCAGTCACAGTACCGGGTGATTTCGAAAGCCTCAAAGATATAAGCAATACCATGATAACCGTTTTTGACGGCAAGCCGGTAAGACTTTCCGAAATAGCATCAATAAGAATGGGTTTGAAAGACCCGAATGAGATCGCACGGGTAAATGCAAAAGAGGGTGTCGGCATATTTGTCATGAAACAAACAGGTGCAAATACACTTGACGTTGTGGAAGCGGTCAGAAAAGAAATAGACGGCGTTAAACCGTTATTACCCGACGATGTTAACATTGAAGAGCTTATGGATAATTCGGAACTTGTTGTCTTTTCATTAAGGAACCTGTTCCGTGCCATATCTTTCGCCGCTGTTTTTGTGGTACTTATAGTTCTTTTCTTTTTGCGTAATATCAGAAGTTCCTTGATAGTTATACTTACCATTCCTTTTTCACTGATAGTAGCATTCGTTTACATGTATTTTGCAGGCTTTTCGGTGAATATTTTTTCCTTATTATCCATTGCCATTGCTATCGGTATGGTGATTGACAATGCAATAGTAGTATTGGAGAACATTTCAAGACACATTGAAAACGGTGTTCCCCCGGTGCAGGCAGCCATTTTCGGTACACGTGAGATGGGGCTGGCTATCACGGCTGCCACTCTTACAACAATTGCGATATTTGTGCCTCTTATTTTTATGGGAGGCCTGGTGGGTATCATTTTCCGACAACTGGCAATACTGACGGCAATAACACTGCTTGCATCGCTATTTGTTGCACTGTTCCTAACACCAATGCTAAGCTCCAGACTTCTCCGGCAAAGCACAGAGAAAAACAAAAAACACTTTATCAACAAAGTCAGTGAAAACTTTTTCAACTCGATAGAAAACCTGTATCTCCGTATTCTGAAATATTCAATATATCATAAAACCATTGTAGTGGCGATTGTGTTAGTCATTTTTGCTTCGGCGCTCTTCCTTACACGTTTTATAGGTACCGATTATATTCCTGAATTTGATGCCGGCGATGTCAGCGCACTCATAGAAACCCGCATTGACGCAAGTCCTGAAGCAATGCTTGAGCTAACAAAAAAGGTTGAAAATATTTTTCTGGAAGAGATACCCGAAATTCGCACTCTTTATTCCCTGGCCGGTCAAAGCGCTGAAGGTATTTTGGGTACCGTCGGTTTCAGGGAAGGCAAAAATGTTGTAACCGTTTTTGCACGGATTGCCCTGCCCGAAGAGCGGGAAAGAACATCGGAAGAGGTTGCTGAAATTATTGGAAAGAGAATTGCCGAAATACCCGAAGTTGAAGTTTATACCACTACAGGCGGAAGTCTTCTGTCAGCTGCAGTAATGGGAAATATCAAACCCATTGAAATGAAAATTACCGGATACGACCTTGACTCGTTAAACAGGGTAGCTATTGATATTGAAAAGACATTACAAAATATGCAAGACATTACAAATGTAGAATCTACCATTGACCGTGGCAAACCGGAACTCAGGGTAATCCTTGATAAGGATAAGGTCACGGCAACAGGCTTAAATACCGCTTTTGCTTCCCGGCAAATAAGACATAGCCTGCTTGGTGCCGGCGGAGGAAATATCAATATTGAAGGTGAAAACATCCCCATTAATATACGATATCCCGAAAGATACCGCAACGCCATACAACATCTTGACAATGTTATGCTGAGTACATTAACCGGGGATCAGATACCATTAAACCTTGTATCGGAAATTGAGGAAGGTTGGGGCAGGTTTGAGATCAGGCGTGAAATGAGGCAAAGAGCCGTATATGTATCAGCCAGCCCGCATCACGTATCACTGGGTGAAGCAGCTGATATGGTCAGAAATGAATTGAAAACAATTGATATGCCAAATGGTGTTCACATGGAAATTGCCGGACAAGTAGAAGAACAAAAAGAAGCTTTTCAAAACCTCTACTGGATATTTTTGTTCGGATTGATATTGGTATTTATGGTTATGGCATCATTGTTTGAATCATTTAAAAATCCCTTTATTATAATTTTCACAATTCCTTTGTCAATTATAGGAATCATTCTTGCTTTTCTTGTTACCGGACTGACGTTGAGCGTAATAACCTTCCTTGGCATAATCATGCTTATAGGAATTGTTGTGAACAACGGAATTGTTCTTGTGGATTACACCAACCTGCTTATAAAACGTGATATACCTTTTATTGATGCTATAGTGCAGGCGGGCAGGAACAGGCTTCGGCCGGTACTTATGACCTCTTTCACAACTATACTTGCTATGATCCCTATGGCACTGAGTACAGGTATGGGTTCTGAAATATGGTCACCACTGGGGGTAACAATAATAGGAGGACTTATGATCTCGACTATTATAACATTAGTGCTTATACCGGTGTTGTATGTAGCTTTTAACAGGAAGAAGGCTAAATAGTGTCTGTCTATAAAGTCATTTTTTCAGATGTTTTTATGCTAATCTGAATATCGTGTTAATATTGCCTTTCCCCAAACAGTGCCGTACCGATACGCACCATGGTAGCCCCCTCTTCTATGGCTATCTCATAATCGCTTGACATACCCATTGATATTTCAGAAAAACCGTCATCCGATCGAAAATATTTCTCTTTGACCTGATCAAAAATAGTTTTCAGAGTTTTAAACTCCTTTCTTATCTGTTTTTCATTATCGGTAAAAGTTGCCATACCCATAACCCCTTTGACGGAAATATTTTTCATTTGCCTGAAATCGTCACTTTCAAGTATCTCGAATATCTCATCTTTTGTCATGCCAAACTTGGTTTCTTCTTCAGCAATATGCATCTGAAAAAGACAGTTTATCAAGCGGTTGTTTTTCAACCCCTCTTTATTAATGACATTAAGTAATTTCAGACTGTCAACCGATTGTATCATATCGACGAATGGTGCAATATATTTAACCTTGTTTCTTTGCAAATGACCGACCATTTGCCATTTAATATCTTCAGGCAGTTTCTCATACTTGGGTAAAAGTTCCTGCACCCTGGTTTCACCAAAGACACGATGTCCACATTCATAAAGACTCAATATATCTTCCGATGTTTTAGTTTTGCCTATCGCAACGATCTTTAAATGTGCAGGAATAACATCTGTTATTTTTTTATAATTTTCACTTATTGACATCATTTTTTGAAAATATTTTTGTTGTTCAGCAAAATTAATAATGTTTTATAAAAAAATCCCGCCTTTCGGCTTTTGAAGCCGGTTGTTTTTTAAGATGACCATCATTTACGGTTACATTTCATCTTTCAGGTTCGAAGGTATTTTTATTTCATAAATTTTGTTATTTCTGTTTGTAAGCGAGTATTGTCTCAGCCATGGATTATATTCACGAAGCAGTTTATAGTTAATCCCTTTGTCAAGTGCAAACTTTGGCAGGTCTGCAATTGATGAATCTATTTCAATAACATCGTATTTCAGGGGTTCATACAGGTCTTGTTTTCTGAAGTGAAAGCCTGCCCGTTGCGGGTTGGAAAATATGTGTTTCACGGCTAGTATTCTGAAAACGTACCTTGATGTTTCTTCATTAAGCAACAGGTCATAATAACAATCTGCCTGCTGGTTTGCAAGTTGCCGGTTCAGGGCATTCCTGCCCATATTATATGCTGCAGCCGCCAGGGTCCATGCACCATATCGCTCATATGCATCCAGCAAAAACTTGCAAGCCGCCTCGGTTGATTTTTCGATATGATATCTCTCATCAACTTCCGATGAAATCTCCAACCCAAGCTCATTGCCGGTGTCGGAGAGTATCTGCCAATACCCGGTTGCACCTGCAGGTGAAACGGCATTTGTCAATCCGCTCTCAATCAATGCAAGATATTTGAAATCGTCCGGCACCCCCTTTTTTTCCAAAATGGGCTCTATAACCGGAAACCAACGGTTAGCCCTTTTAAAGAAAAGCAGTGTTTGAGATTGCCAGTATGTGTTAACCAACAGTTCCCTGTCAAACCTCTCCCTGATATCAAAATCCTCCAGGGGAGCAGGCTCTCCCGCAAATTCAAGATGACCGGGATGAGGCACAGCAAATACCTTGTAACCTTCATTGAAATCTTCCATATATAATTTATCATGCCGGACAGGATCCGACGAAAATACAAATAGCTTTAAAATCAAAATGGAAGACAGAACATAGATAGCTGTTATCAGTTTATTGTTATTACTCATAAGTATTATTTTTTTTTAAGGTTTTTTATAATACTTCGTGTTTTCGGATCTCAAAAAGATATGCCTTATCTTTCGATCTCCATCATACTTGTTTTGTCATTCAGGGTTTTCACGAAGTGTTGGATTACCGGTTTATGTTTGCCTGAATACCTAAAATATACAGATTTTTTATACAACAATAAAATTATTTATTTTTCTTAATAACCTGAAATTTTCAAATAAATTGTACCGGCATCGGGCAATTTCAATCCCATGTCTTTTCACTTAATTCAACATTTGACAAAAAATGAGCCAAACATCGGTCAAAATTCTTTACTGAATCGTCTTTTTCGCAATGCTTCAAAAAGCACAATACCTGCAGCAACTGAAACATTCAGTGATCCTGTTTTTCCTTCCATGGGTATTGCTACTTCAATATCGGCAAGTTTCAGACAGGCCTTTGATATACCTTTATCTTCCGATCCCAGGATTATGGCAGCCGGGCAGCGCAGGTCGGCATCATATATTTTTTGTTTGCTTCTATCTGTAGTTGCAATGATTTTCAAGCCACATTCCTTTAAAAAGGATATTGTTTCGGGCAAGTTGTTCTCTTTACAGACCGGGATCCTGGTCAGTGCCCCCGCCGATGTTTTTATGCTGACCGCATTAACGGCAGCACTGTTTTTTTGTGCGACAACCAGGGCATGAACGCCGGCACATTCTGCCGTTCTTGCAATAGCACCAAAATTACGAACATCGGTAATACCATCCAAAATTAAAAGCAACGGGGTTTCACCACTATCCCAGGCTCTTGTTATAACATTCTCAACCTTCCAGTATATTACACGAGATACATATGCAACAACACCCTGGTGGTTGCTGCGTGTAACCTTGTTAAGCTTTTCAACGGGTACAACCTGGTAAGGAATGTCTTTATCACGTATTTCCCTGAAAAGAGCAGAAAAGTTACCGCCTTTCAAGCCCTTTTGCAAAAGCACTTTCTCAGGCATATTTCCTTCACTTATAGCTTCAGCTACAGGATGAATGCCATATATAATATTTTCCAATTTAATTGTTTTTTAGCAACTATTCCGCACACTGAAGTATTTATAACTTCTTCTGTAAAAAAAATAGTTTTTTCTTTCGACCTGTTTCATTCTACCTTCTAATTCTTTCCACAGTTTGAAACCAAACATTCCGGTATTCGGGTTTACGCTCGAGCTCATAACATTTCATTCCAAAGGGTGCATCTATTTTCCGGAAATTAAAGTCTGTATCAGGCACACGCCAGGTACCATAGTAAGTCCATTTTTCAGAATCATCATCTTTCAGTACACGATCCGGTGCACCAAAAACAGAGTATATCATTCCCCTGTCGGTTTTCCAGCCTTCCTTCCAGGTGGTAAAATATTTATTTGATCTTTCTATATTATCATAATACCTGTCAACCATTTTTCTTCCTCTCAGATGTGTTCCTGCCATTGAAGTCCAGAAGATATCAGCTGCATCGGCCGGATCGAGATAAGATGTGAGAGTTTCAAACTCTTCATTGCTGGTAAGATAACGTAATGGCGGTAATAATTGAGAGTCATCTTCAATACGGGGAAAACCGTCATAATAATAATGTAGCGAAGTGCCGCCGCTGGTTTCATTATCCAAAACAATCCTGTAAAGCCCGTTCTTATTTACGGGCAGAACTGCAATACCTCCTTCAAATATTATATTAAAAACGGTGTCGGGAATCATATCAGGAACATGCCGCGTTTTATCAACAAAGGGGGGTAATGCAACAGATTGTGGCGTTGCATAAATCTTAACGCTTGCCTCTTGTGAAATATCGGCTTTATATTGCATGATAAAGTTACCACTTTCTGATATCATCGGCGAAAACATCAACATTTTGCCATTATCATCATCACCAATATCAAAGATCTTATAATATTGAAAGTTGTCATCACCGGTTTTATTTACCTTCAGAAGTTTTGTGCTTTGAACCTGACGGTTAATATCTGTCATTGTCAGATGCAATATATATCTTTCACCACCGGGTATTCCCATAACAAGGCTGTCGGTTATGTTTAAGCCCGATTGATGGAACACTGTATCGGTAAAAGTGGCTGTCAGGCTGTCTATAACAACATTGGCGGTAAAAGATTCCAAAAGCCTGTAATGGATCTTATAGTTTGCCCTGTAGGATTCTTTTTCCGAATTACGCACATAATGAAGCTCATCGGAAGATATAGTGTGGTAAAGAATGCTGGAATCTTCGGAGTGATGAAAAACCATATAGCCGGGGCTAAGCTCAAATTTGGTTTCATCATAGAGGAATTCAAGGTTTTGGCGTGACAGCCGTGTTATGGTCTTGCAGCTTTTCATCCCGGCCAGAATAACCGCCACTGTCAAAAATAAAAAAACTCGGTTGGTAGTCATAGTTGGTTTTTTATGAAATTCAAACTACGAAATTACAAAAGCAATTTGAATTTTACATCATAACAATACTACTGTTATTAATAAAATCATTTGTTGATATAAAAAAACTTCTATGCAGGCAAACTACTTTATCAAATCACATCCAAAGCACATATAGTTTTTTTTCGGGGGGTTCTTTTCCAGTAAGGCACAAATCACAATTTCACAACTGTAAGGGCAATATTTCTTTTTTTTCTCGGACCGTCGAACTCACAAAAAAAGATATTTTGCCATGTTGATAATCCCAGTTTTCCGTCAATAACGGGAATTGTTTCGGAAGGTCCTATTATTCCGGCTTTGAGGTGGGCATCTGCGTTACCGTCTTGTGCATCGTGCAGCCATACCCCTTGGGGAATATATTTTTTAAGCAGCGTTATCATATCAGTCAGTACGCTTTCATCCCAGCCTTCCTGTATCATAATTGCCGCTGTAGCGCCCTGGGCATAAACATTTATCAAACCATGTGATATTCCGCTACCGGACAGAACATATTTCACTTCTGAAGTAATGTCGTACAATGCTTCACGTCTGTGCGTCTCTATTGTAATAATGTCCTGCATACTCGCAGTGATTAGGATTAATGACTGTGTTGCAAATATAACGATAAAATGTTTTGCATGATTTCAACCGGGAATTATCCGAATATCGGCCTCTAAAAAAACAAGAGACGGGTTTTACCCCGTCTCCTGCCCTTTATTGATCACTAAAACAAAAACAACATTAACCAAAAATTAACGAAAAAACTAACGAAACTATTAAACTAATCGAAAACCAAACTGGTTTGGTAAAATAGCTAATCAAAAGTAATTAACTTATTTTCAACACAGAACAGTATTTTCACCATTCTTTAATACGTGATTTAATTAATGTTTTTTTTGATATTTTATATGGGTTTTGTTTTGAATTTTCAATAAAATATTTGTATCTTTGCACCTTCAATTTCGTATTGGTCATACTGGAATTGCCTGTTAGGTGAGGCTACTTGCTGAACAAAGGCTGCTGCCCAAAAATGTCCAAAGACGCCAATGGGTAGAACAGGCATTGCCGGATTAAGGCTTTGCTTAAAGCAGCTTTCTGTATACTAAGGAATACGTCAGTGAGAGCTAAAACTCAACAAGGGGCAAAATGTTGTTCAAATAAAGACAATCAAAGAATATGTATAACATTGATGCCCCTTCTCCGGAAGGGTTTTTTTTTGTGCAAGAAACACAAATAACAGAGATCTTTCGTACAGGGCTTTTCCGGAATTCTTTAAATTGCTTGTGATCTGTAATTATTTTTAAATCAAGGCATGAATCCTGCAAACGCATAATTCAGTATGCATTTGCAAAACAGGTGTAATTATTAATAAAAGATTAAAAGGGGGTGCTATGGTTAATTTAGATAAAGAACAAAAAAATATCATAATAGAAGGATTGATACGGGCACAGGAATGGGAAGCTCTTGTGGCGGTATTGAAAAAAATGCCTGTAATAGAAGTCGTAGAGATCCTTGACGGTCTTGAGGATGATATTCTTTTGGATGTATTGGGGCTTTTCAACAATGAAGAGCAGGGTTATATAGTTTCGGATTTTGACCGTGAAAAGCAGATGAAGCTGTTTGATATGCTTGACCGTAAATCATTTGCCGACATTTTCACTTATATGGCATCTGATATCCGTGCCGATTTATACCAGGAGCTTGATCGTGAGAAACAGTTGCAGTTATTGCCTTTTCTAAACAAGAAGACCCGTGAAGACGTAACGCATTTGAGCTCATATGATCCTGAAACCGCCGGTGGTATCATGAGCACCGATTTTGCTACTCTGCTGGAAGATATGACTGCATCGCAGGCTATTGAAAAAGTAAGAAAAGACGCACCTTCAAATAAAATGATCTACTATCTGTATGTGGTAGATAATCAGATGAAGCTGAAAGGTTTTACCACTCTTAAAGATCTGATAATGGCTGAGCCCGATACGAAAGTAAAAGAGTTTTTGCAAACTGATTATGCTTTTGCCGAGGTGGAGGAGGACCGTGAAAGTGTTGCCAATAAAATAGAAAAATATGACCTTGTGGCAATACCTGTAATAAACCAGTTAAATCAACTGGCAGGTATTGTCCGTCATGATGAAGCAATTGATGTAATCAGGGCGGAGCAAACCGAGGATATGGAAAAATTCATGGGTATTCTGCCGGCCACAACAGAAGAGGAAGAGCTTAACTATATAGAGACCAAGCCTGTTTCGCATTTCAGGAAAAGGGTGGTTTGGGTTGCTATTCTTGCGGTTATGGGGTTGCTGACCGGGATTGTCATTCACAGATTTGAAGATGCAATAGCCTCATTGGTAATTCTTGCCTTTTATATGCCTATGGTTGCAGATACCGGTGGAAATACCGGCAGCCAGGCCGCAACTATTGTAATTCGTGCAATGGCCCTGGGACAGGTCAGAATTCAGCAATGGTTTAAAATATTGCTTAAAGAAGCAAGGATCAGCATATTATTAGGACTGGTAATAGGAATCATAACGTTCGGTAATGTTTTATTACTTACATCGTTATTCAATGTTCCAATACCGGGGGAACTCACCCTTGCTTTTGTTGGGACCGGCATCGCAATAGCTCTCAGCCTTCAAGTTATCTCGTCAACACTCATAGGCGCCAGCCTGCCCCTTATAGTAAGCAGGCTAGGTGGCGACCCGGCAGTAGCTGCCAGCCCGGCTATTACAACATTGGTAGATGCTACAGGATTGTTAATATATTTCAGCGTCGCCACAATCATGTTTTTCTGAGATCATCAACACCAAAATTCAATCGGATGATTCAATTATAGTTTCGGATTTACGAAAATTATATTGACCGCAACTGTTGGAAAAAATCGTTCAGATAGTGCCGAATATGCTGATTTTATGTATAGACCATAGCAGGTTGATAAAATAATGATTAGCTTTGGGATTTGATTTTTTATGAAAGGTTTTGTAAACGACTATTTAAGTGTTATCCTGCTTATTGCCGGGTTTACCGGATTTTTCATTCCCTACCCCGGCAATTATGCTTCTTATTTTATATTAGCATTTCTTTTTACCATAATCTTTGCATCCTGCTTTCAAATTGAATTGAAAACAGATATCTTTAGGGTGGAAGCCGGAAAAGCAGTTTTGTTTACCGTTATCAGGTTTGTATTGATCCCCCTGGCACTGTTCTTTATTATCAGGTTTGTTTCGCCATTTTATGCTTTTGCATTGTTTTTTTTGTTGTTATTGCCTTCCGCTGTTGCATCGCCTCCGCTCACTTCTTTAATCACAAAAAGAATCAACCTGTCTTTAATGATTCTTGCTTTGAGCAGCCTCGCAGCCACTTTTACAATACCCGTATTTGTTCCGTGGGCATCGGAAAAAGTTGCGGTTGTTGATGCTACAGACCTTTTTCAAACAATGTTTATTACGGTAATACTGCCTTTTTTCCTCCATTTGCCTTTACGCAAAAAATTAAGAGTAAAAAACTGGATGATCTCAAATCTCTCATATATTACTGCGGCTTGTTTGTCATTGATACTCATATTTGCGGTTGCAAAAAACAGGCAAACATTATTGCAACAGCCTGATGTAGTAGTGGTTTTTGGATTAACAGCAATATTTTTCTATATCGGTCTGTTTGTATTAGGATGGTTTATGATGCCTCCACGCAATTTTGAAAACAAAGCAACCTACTCCATTAGCTCCGGATTGAACAATATAGGTTTGGGCATATCCCTGGCAACTATTTACTTACCACCACTAATAGCAGTTTTTTGCATTATGGCTCAGTTTGCATGGATAATCTCACTAACTCCCATGAGGCTAATCATGAAAAGGATTGGAAAAAGAGATTTGCACAACGATTAAACAATAATCTCAAATCAACTTATGTTTTTGACCAGCAGTCGTGGTTCCATCATTTCGCGTATTGCATATTTTACTCCTTCACGGCCTTGCCCTGAATCTTTCACGCCTCCATAAACCATGTGGTCAACCCTGAATATTGGCGCACTATTAATAATTATACCGCCGGATTTGATATTTTCAAAGGCATAGTCCATTTCATCCAGTTGATTTGTAAAGACAGATGCTTGTAAACCATAATTACTGTTATTTACTTCATTTACGGCAACGGTAAAATCTTTATATGGTTCAACGGTAATAACGGGTCCGAATATTTCGAGGCAATTAACTTTCATACCGGGCCTGGTATTAGTAAGTATTGTCGGTTCAAAGTAACGTCCTTCCCTTCTTCCGCCGCAGATCACTTTTGCTCCTGATTTTACTGCTTCCGTTACCCAATTTTCAACCCTGAGGGCATTTTCTTCATTAATCATTACCGTAATGTCAGTATCTGCCATAAGAGGAGAACCAAATTTAAGTTTGCTGCTTTTGTTTGCCATATCATTGATAAACGGCTTAAATATTGAATCATGAACAAAAAATCTTTGGGCATGGATACAAACCTGCCCCTGGTATGCAAAACCACCGGTAACACTTTGTTCAACTGCATGTTTCAGGTCGGCGGAAGGGGTAATTATCGTACCGGCATTACCTCCGAGTTCCAGCACTACTTTTTTTCTGCCTGCCTTTTCTTTCATTTTCCATCCTGCTTCGGGCGAACCTGTGAAGGTTAGCAGCTGAAACCTGGGGTCTGTCACAAGCCGGTTGCCGGTTTTCCTGTCCATAGGCAAAATTGAAACGGTGCCTTTAGGCAGTGATGTTTCGTTGATCAATTGTGCAAGTTTTAAGGTTGATATTGGCGTTGAAGTTGCGGGTTTATGAATTACAGGGCATCCTGCGGCTATGGCAGGAGCAATTTTATGCACGGCAAGGTTTAACGGAAAGTTGAAAGGGCTTATACCGGCTATTAGTCCGACGGGAAAATATTTTACAAGAGCTTCTTTATTTTTAGCTTCCGGAGTCCAGTCTAGTCCCATATATTCACGTGGCAGTCGTTTTGCTTCTTCTGCAGCCACGGCAAACACCTGGGCTGCACGACGTACTTCACCGGCAGCGTAACGAATGGGCTTTGCAGCTTCGTTTGCGATGGCAGCGGCAAATTCCTGCTCATTTTCAACAATACGAGAAGATATTTGTGAAAGTGCCAAGCTTCGTTCATATGCCGGCAGCTCTTTTACTTCTTCTTCAACATCCATAGCCTTCCTTATGGCTTTTTCAAGAATATTTTCATCCGCAAGCCATGTAGTGGCAAATAAAGTATCATCAAATGGACGCTTGACAGGCAACTCCGAAGAACCTTCTATGAATTCCCCTCCCGCATAAATCTTAAAATACATATTATTGTTAATCTTAATCGTTTAGCCAGCCTGCCCTCCTGCTATTGTCGAATGGTGATGACTGATAAAAGCCGGGCGACGAATATGGGCTGAAATGGTAATAATATGGCGAATGTCCGGAGCGAAAGTTAAATTCAGCGCCTATCCGCATCTTATCGCTGATCTTATAATCAAAACCCATTATCATGCCTTTGGCATTAAAATTAAAAGCTTCCGGATTCATTTCTGCGTTTTGACCCAGGTTAGAACTTTCAAAATAAGCACCGCCCATAAAGGTCAGGTTTTCACTCACCCTGTAAAAACCCAAAGTATATGTCAGGTTACTGTAAATGTTATCACTTAAAAAAGATTGCTCATATGTATTATCAAACCCGCCTATCATAGTATTTTGCTGTAATCCCGGAAAGGCAGAGTAGGTAAACAAAGTGCCCGCCAATACTGTAAAACGTTCTGATGCAGCCCAGTTGACAGAAGGTGCAATGCTATGCGTATGGAATGAGCCGCTTCCAAAACCGGTAGTAAAACTTGATCCTAAACGCAAATCATAGTTAAGGGACTGATTGTCAGAAAAAAGCCCGTTACCCGGTGAAGTAAATAATTGCGATTGGACATCCTGCGGTGAAAAAAAGATGAGTAGCAGAGCAACACCCGCTACCTGGATCATTTTGAATGTTTGCATACTTACTCCCTCTTAATTTGTTGTTTTTAATGATAACAAAACAATATTCTGTTTTTACAAATGACAAAGTTAAGAAAAAATATTTAAAAATCAAATCAAATTAGCATGTATTAACTTGATATTGTTTAGATTCATTATCCTGTCATCACAGCTTCAAAGGATTGTAGTGAATTCAAAATGCGAGCTTATAGATTCATGGTTATGCACCTTTTGTATGACATCCGCAAAAAGTTTGGCTGTAGACAAGACCGTAACTTTTTCGCATGGTTTTTTAAATGGAATGGTATCGGTTACGATAACCTCTTCAAAGACGCTGTTACTGATTGTTTCATATGCCTTCCCTGAAAATACCGGGTGAGTGCATACAGCCCTTACGCTTCGTGCTCCTTTTTCCATTATCATTTTTGCAGCTTTTGTTATTGAGCCGGCTGTATCAATAATATCATCGACCAGGACAACGTCTTTATCTTTCACCTCTCCGATAAGCACCATTTTTCCCACTTCATTGGGTTTAGAACGTTGCTTGTAGCAAATTACAAGGTCGCATTCAAGGAATTTGGCGTAAGCTGCGGCTCTCCTTGTTCCCCCGGTATCGGGTGAACCCATGACAAGATTTGGTAATGCCATTTTTTGAATATGTGGTACAAAAATTGAAGAAGCGAACATGTGGTCAACAGGTACGTCAAAAAATCCCTGTATCTGATCGGCATGTAAGTCCATTGTAATGACCCTGTTTACACCTGCTGCCACCAACAAATTTGCCATAAGTTTTGCCCCTATTGAAACGCGGGGCTTGTCTTTCCTGTCCTGACGTGCAAAACCAAAATAGGGTATAACGGCCACAACCTGATTGGCCGAAGCACGGCATGCAGCATCAATCATAAGCAGAAGTTCCATGATGTTATCCGAAGGCGGAAAAGTGCTTTGGATAATGAAAACATCATTACCACGCAATGTTTCTTCAAAAGAAGGCTGAAACTCACCATCACTGAATTTTGATAATATCTCCTTTCCCAAAGGCTTACCATAATGGTCGGCTATCCTTTGCGCCAAGTAACCCGATGCCGAACCCGCAAAAATGTTTACCACTGATGAACCCATATCAATTATTTTTTGCAATGAGATTATTTGCAAACAAATTTAAAAATAATTATTTATTTAAAGTGTTTAATGAAAAAAAGAATTTGTCCAAATAATGTAAGATATTGTCAAATACCTGTTAAGATAGAAAGTTCCTGCATTTTAATAATTACGGCTATTAAAATGTTCCTGTGTAAGAATGTGCCGGTAACACCAATTAAAGAAACCATAACTTCATACAACTACTACCCCGGAGCGACATATTCAAAACATCAAAACCCGCACATATAGCAGTTGATCACCGCTTTACCGAGGGGCTCACCGGTCTGGCCGGATACCCGGCCTGCCATATTCCGTAATTCAATTTAATTTTATTTTGATGTAAGCAAAGTAATGGTTACATTTGTACCATTGGTTAATGTTTCATTTATTTATTTATTTATTTGCCCGGGTGGCGGAATTGGTAGACGCGTTGGTCTCAAAAACCAATGGTAGAAATACCGTGCCGGTTCGATCCCGGCCCCGGGTACTTCACCAAAGCCTTTTGTAATGTTTTTTGCGGAAGGCTTTTGTTTTTTGAAATTGTTCCCGGCAATTGCAACTATATTAACAACCTTATGTATAAACCTTTTAGAAAAAGCCTAAAAAACATTTAATAAACAATTATATTTGCAATCATATTCATTAAACCAAAAAGCTGTGGAAAATATGGAAGATCAAAAACGTGCATCAGTCTGGAAGCCTGCTTTTCAATACGGAGTATTGGCGGGAATTATTTTGATAGTTATTGCAATAGTTTACTATGTTGCCGGACAGCAACAACACTGGTCGTCGGGCATAATAAGTTACCTGGCTTTGCTTGTCGTTATTGTTTACGGCTTGAAAATTTATCGTGACGAGCTGCTTGAAGGATATATAAAGTATGGAAGAGCGCTGGGATTTGGAGTTTTGGTATCATTGATCGCTGGCATTATTTCAGGATTATACACTTTTGCGTTTTTTAAGTATATAAATCCTGAAATTATGCAGGAATTAATCATTGAAACTGAGCAATCAATCCTTGAAAAAACTCCCGGTATAAGCGAAAGAGAATTAGAAACGGCTATGTCGTTTACAAAGTTTTTCATAAATCCATACTTCTTTTTTGTTTCATCCTTGTTTTCAACAACTTTTTTCGGAACCATTTTTTCATTGATTGTTGCCACTGTTTTTAAGAAAGATAAGCCATTGGAAATGGCGGAATAGTTATAAGTTGTGAGTGATGGGTTTATGAATTACAAGTATAGTGGCAGTTTCAGGAGGGTAATCGGGCCTGGATGCACATTTTCATAGCCATCGTTGATTGTTTTACCGCAATTGTCAAATATCCGGATATAGCTCAGATGCCTGAAAAAAACATCAATCATCCCCATATGATCATAACCATTCCTGCAATGGATGAATTGGGTTATATTGAAAACTGCATTTATTCAATCAGAAAGCAGACATATAAAAACTTCACTGTACTTGTATGCGTTAACCAGCCTGAACGTTGGTGGTCTGATCCGAATAAAAAAGTTATTTGCGAAAACAACAGTAAAACCATTGCTTTTCTTAAAAACCTGGAATATCCGCCGATAGAAATACTTGACAGAAGCTCACCGGGTCGCGGTTTTTCACCGCACGAAAAAGGTGTGGGTCATGCGCGCAATCTGTTATTTGAAAAGGCACTCACCATATCAAATGAAAATGATTTGATAATGTGTCTTGATGCCGACACTACCTTTAAACCCGGCTATTTTCAGTCGGTAGCGGATATTTTTTCAAAAACGCCCGATGCTATAGCACATGCAAATCCTTATTATCACAAGCTAACAGGAGATAAAGCTGTTGACAGGGCGATTTTACGTTATGAGATTTATATGCGCTTATATGTGCTGAATTTGTGGCGGATAGGTAGCCCGTACGCATTCACACCCTTAGGATCGGCTATAACCATGTATGCAAAAAGTTTAAAAAATATAGGTAAAATTACACCCAGACCGGCAGGCGAAGATTTTTACCTTTTGCAAAAATTGCGCAAACACGGACGCATTAGTCAATATAATGAACATTATGTTTATCCTTCGCCAAGAATTTCAAAGCGCGTACCTTTTGGCACAGGTCCGGCTGTTGCAGACGGCATTGAAAACCGGTGGGAGAAGTATCCCGTGTACCCCCCTGAACCTTTCGATATTATCAGGGAAACATATGAGCTTTTTCCGAAGCTTCTCAATGAGGATCTACCTATCCCTATGGACGACTTTTTTGAAAAAATATACGGCACAAGTAAAATATTTCAGCAATTACGTTTAAATTATAAAAATGTTGACAAATTTACAAGAGCTTGTCATACCAAAATTGACGGATTAAGAATTTTACAGTTTGTCAGATATTATCATCTGATGAATCATAAGAGTGATGAAGATAATTTACGTAACCATCTGAAATTATTTTTCGGCAAACAAGAGATATCCATATCAAAATATTTCCTTACAACTTTCAAATTTGCAAATATTTCCATATCTTTACTACAAAATTTACGCGATTTACTCACCGATAAGGAGCTTCATTATCGAAAGAGGGATTTTTATGAGCCTGAGTTGTCCTTTTGATCTGATTGTAATTACAGGTCCGACCGCCACAGGTAAGACCCGGCTGGCAGCTTTAGTGGCAGAAAGTTTTGACGGAGAAATTATCAGCGCCGATTCACGCCAGGTGTACAAAGGAATGGATATTGGTACGGGCAAGGATATCAAAGATTATGAAATCAATGGTAAAAAAATCCCTTATCACCTGATCGATATCAGGGATGCCGGTTATGAATATAATGTATATGAATTTCAAAATGATTTTCTCAATGCTTTTGAAGCAATAAGGAAAAAACAAAAACAGCCAATTTTATGTGGCGGATCCGGTTTATATATTGAATCGGCTTTATGCGGTAAAAGAATGATAGAAGTGCCGCCAAACAAGGATTTAAGGGATGAGTCAAAAAAGCTTTCCTATCAACAACTGCTGGAAATGCTCAATTCAATGAAAAAACCACATAATACAACTGACACCTCCGACCCCGACAGATTGGTCCGTGCAATTGAAATAGAGAAACATAAAGCTGAAAACAAGGAACTTATTGAGGATTTTCCCGACTTCAGTTTTATTATTTTTGCCCTCTATTTTGAACGTAAAACATTAAGGGATAAAATTACACAAAGGCTGCATAAACGTCTTAAACAAGGAATGATTAAAGAAGTTGAAAATCTGCTTCAATCCGGAATAAGGCCCGGGCAATTGAAGTATTACGGTCTTGAATACAGGTTTTTAACAGAATATATAACAGGAGAAATCGGTTATGAAAAAATGCTGAGCATGCTGAATACCGTTATACATCAATTTGCAAAACGGCAAATGACCTGGTTCAGACGTATGGAGAAGCAGGGGTATGAAATACATTGGATTGACGGGGAAAAAAGTGAAAAAGAAAAAATAAACAAAATAATTAATACTATTGGTAAAACATCAACCAAACAAAAAACAAAATAGAATTTTTAAAATAAAATTAAATGGAACACGATGTACAAAACCCTCTGTAATTAGTATAGGGGATTGGATGATAACACTCTTTATCCTAATCATCCCCGTTATTAATATTATTTTATTGTTTATATGGGCATTTGGCAGCGTACCGATCCCAATAAATCCACATTTGCAAAAGCATATTTGATCTGGATGGCAATTATTATCGCTATAACGGTAATATTTTCTGTTTTACTTATTAGCGCCGGTGCATTTGGGTTTCTGTCGGATTTATAAAGTCAGCCAGACATAATATATTTTCCGGACTTATCTTTTTAGTGGTTGTATTGGCATAATTAACTAAAAAGTATATGAAAACCCTAATCCGAATGTTTGTTTGATCTGCCATTGTTCTTCTCCGGTAATAATTTCCTCGCCATCGATGGTTTCATAAACAGGTACCGATATGTTATGGTCGTAAATAATGTGCAGCAACAAGTTTGCCGTGAAATATTCGGTAATGCTCACCCTTAGCATCGATTCCCAGTTTATAACACTGTTTTTCCAACTGTAAGTATCAGGGCCTATGTATGCATTAAAAACCTCAAGTTTAGATCTGACTCTTACATTATCTGTAAATCTTTTATTGAAAGTCAAAACTATTATGCTTCCGAGATCGGCGTTAACACTTTTGCCCGTATCAACACCAAAAGCGCCTTTACCGGCAAGCTCCTCGTCCAGTACAAATGTAAATCTGCCTGAAACAGGTGAAGCAAATACCGAAAGGAACTCCCAAGGTATATAATCAAAACCCAGGGAAGCAGTTAAAAAACCCGGTGCCATACCCCTTGAAACAGCAATAGTGTCATTAGGATAATGATAACCTGCCGTAAATTGCGTACGGTAATTAACCATAGCCGAAGAATTAAGCTTTTCTCTAATTTTTCTGCCAAGCTTAAAGGTAAAATCTATCTTGTCTTCATTTTTCCTCAACGACCGGCTTTCAGTTTTATATAACCCATATCTTAAGTCAAGATTGTTTTCAAAAGAAATATTATCTTTTTGATAATTAGCATCCAACCTTATGATTGATGTTGATGAAAAAGAATTTTCGCCTCCGGCAGCCCAGTTGGAGAAACCTGCCTGGCTGAAGACCTTTGAGAATTCACCCGCAAAAACCCAGCCTTCCGGTTCTTCAGGCTCCCCCTGCTCATCGTTATCAATATCTTGCCAAATTTCCGGTTCGCCGGCATATAAGCCATTAATGAAAAATACCGAAAAACAAATCATTAATAATATGGAGCCTATATTTTTCATTATTATAAAATTTAGTTAAACTTCCTGTTTCTGATAACACATATTAGCCAAAATTGCCATTATTGGTTCTTAACCATAAACCCTCATACAATGCTGATTATCGTTTATAAGCCTCCGTAAATGAGGGCTTCATGATCATACTTTTTGCACAAGGTAAAAATAAATTTTCAATCTCCAATTTATAATAAAGAACAGTGTTGTCCGGAAAATTATACTCTTTAATTATGTTATTCTTCGCCTTACCTCGTAACGCAAAAAGTAACTGCGTTTCACGTTACCAGGTGTCGGGTTATGTATTGTTGACACCGCCAGACCCTGCAACTGACTGTAACTCCGAAAACACTTGCCCCGGGCGAAGCGATGAATCAAGCTTACGAGCCCGCCGAAAGCAATCCCGTTAATTTAATCGGACAATTATTGTTAAAAAAAATAATTTTGCAATTTATAAGAATTAAATCAGGATAAAAAAATGGACAAAAAAATTATTGTTATCACGGGCGGCAGTTCCGGCATTGGCTTGCAAACGGTCAGGCAGCTTGCCGCAAAGGAAAAAAACCATGTTATATCTTTTTCCCGCAATGAGGAGAAGATGCGCAGAGCATTGAAAGAAACCGGAAAAAAGGATAACATTGCCTATTTCGGAGGAGACATTACGAACGAGGATGATTGCCTGAAATTTGCGGCATATATTGAAGCCCGGCATGGTAAAATTGACGGTTTGGTTAACAATGCGGGTATTCTTGCTAATGGTGGTATTGAAATGACAGATTACGAAACGTGGAAACATACCATTGAGGTTAATCTTAATGGTGTTTATCTTTTGACCCGCACTTTATTGCCTTTACTGAAAAAAGCACGGGGAGCATCTATCGTTAATGTGTCGTCGGTAGCTGCATTTAAGCCCGGCAGAAGTATAGCCTATTCGGTAAGCAAAGCGGGGCTGGATATGCTTACCGGTTTTTTGGCGGGAGATCTGGCGGCTTATAATATCCGTGTTAATTCGGTTAATCCGGCACTTGTCAGAACTCCATTGCACCTTGAAAACAAAATATTTGAAAACGAAACCGAGTATGAAGAGCTTCTAAAAACTTCGGCAGAAAAGTATCCGTTAAAGCGTATCGGACAACCCGAAGATATTGCTAATCTAATAGAATTCTTATTGTCCGGTAAATCTTCATGGATAACCGGCAGCATAATGAAGATCGACGGTGGAGTTACTGTCAGCAATGATCTTATACCGCCAAAAGAGTAAGATTTGCAGGCATCGCTCACGCTTTATGCAACCCGCACTCTTTGGTTTCGGGTTTTTCCCACCACCAACGACCGGCTCTTATGTCTTCACCGGGCTCTACAGCCCTTGTGCACGGCTGACAGCCTATGCTGGGATATCCCCTGTCATGCAACGGATTATACGGAACCCTATGATGATGAACATAATCCCATACGTCATCAACAGACCAGTAAAGCAAAGGGTTGACCTTGATAATATCATTGGAAACATCCTGCTCTATGATTTTCAGACTTTTGCGGGTCGACGATTGTTCTTTTCTCAAACCGGTTATCCATAACCGCCTGCCGCCCAATGCCCGCCTTAAAGGCTCTATCTTCCTTATATGACAACAACGCCTGCGATTTTCAACACTCTCATAAAAAAGATTTATCCCATATTTGTTTACCATATCCTCAACTTTCCTGAAATCGGGAAAACACAGCTTTATCCTGATATTATACCGATTCTCTGTCCTCTCAACAAGATCATATACTTCATAAAACATCCTGCCGGTATCAAGCATCACAATTGCAGCGTTCTTATCAATAGCGGATAAGATGTGAGTAATTATCTGGTCTTCAACACCCATGCTTGTAGTGAAAATAACCTTATCTTGATAATGCTCAAAAAGATATTGCAAAATATCTTCCGCATTCTCTTTTTCAAAACGTTTATTGAGCTCTTTTACAGTTTCTTTCATAAGTTAAGCCGGTTTATTTATTATCCTTTTCATGTTCGAATATACTCGTTTATTTTTAAATGACAATATATCCGGCACACCGTATAATTATTTTATTAAAGATCATATATTCATTCTACAGATCAGATAGCCTGAATATTTCATTCGCCCTGAAGCCTTTTTCCGTCTTTTTCAAATTGCAACACTCATTAAAATAGTCATGCTCAAAAAACAACACATAATCATTTTCCAGTGCTTTTTCCAAAAACGTCTCCTTTTCTTTCATTGAAAGCAAAGGGTCTATATCATAACCTGAAATGAAGGGAATATGGATATTAAAAGCCGAAGGTATAAAGTCGGCCATAAACACGACAGTGCGGTTCTTGTATCTTACAAAAGGTATTATTTGTCCTCTTGTATGACCGTCATAAATTCCGAAACCGACGCCGTCAATAAATTCACCCGGTTCATAGATAAATTCAAGATGGCCGGTTTCAAACAACGGCATAAAGTTTTCCTTAAAGAACGAAGGTCTTTCCCTTGGATTTGGGTTCAAAGCCCAATCCCACTGTTTTTTGGTACAATAATAGGTGGCATTCTTAAAAACAAGCTCGGGCGTTTGCCCGTCGTCAGCCCATTTTACACCACCACCGACATGGTCGAAATGCAAGTGAGTCAATATTACATCGGTAACCCGGTCAAATTCAAATCCAAGCTTTCTGAATGATTTTTCAAAGCTCTCATCTCCAAACCTGTAATAATAACTGAAAAACTTTTCGCTTTGCTTGTTGCCCATGCCGGTATCAATCAATATCAGTCGGTTTCCCGTCTCAATGAGAAGACATCGCGAAGTAACCGGTATCATATTATTTTCATCGGCTTTGATATGTTTGCTCCATATCGATTTCGGAACAACCCCGAAACTTGCACCACCATCCATTTTGAAATTCTCCGCTACTGCCGGATATAAAAGCGTGTCACTCATATCATTGAAATTTTTCCTGCAGCTCTGCCTTATTAAGCCTCAATAATTAAAATACGAACAATGCAGGTTAAAGTACTGCAAATTTAACACTTTTAAACAAATAAAAGAATTGTGTAATTTTACCGGTTAATTATATTTGTTATAATATCTCCGGATCTCTCCGGACAAGTTCTGTGAAGCTTTATCTTTGAATGTCTTTGCGATTTTTCTTTGTGTAATTCAGAGCCATTGAGCCTTGGTGGCAAGTATTAAAAATAGAGCATATACTGCTAAAACGCAATGACATCAAGCCACACCAGGAAAGAACAAATGCAAAACTTAAATTATTAGCCTGATAATGTGTTGTTTAATGATTATTTTTATTTTCTGATTTCATGATATTGCAGTTTTCCGTACTAAACTTTTTTAAACCATTTAAAAACATTAGATATGCAGGAAGTGAAAAGTGTTGATCCAAAGATCGAGCAAAGCTGGAAGGAGTATCTTATTTCCGAATTTCATGCGGATTATTTCAAAGCGCTTAAGGGTTTTCTTCTGGAGGAGAAGAAAAAACACACTGTTTATCCGCCCGGTTCGAGGATATTTGCCGCATTTGACCATACTCCATTTGACAATATCAAGGTTGTAATACTTGGTCAGGACCCTTATCATGGCAGGGGTCAGGCTAACGGGCTTTGTTTTTCTGTAAATGACAACATAGCCAAGCCGCCGTCGCTTGTCAATATTTTCAAAGAGCTTAAAGATGACCTTGGTATTCCTGTTCCAAAAAGCGGTAACCTTGAGAGCTGGGCTAAGCAGGGGGTGCTGCTTCTTAATGCCACGCTTACCGTAAGGGCGGGCCAGGCAGGTTCGCACCAAAGCAGGGGATGGGAACAGTTTACCAACCAGATAATAAGAATATTGTCGGAAAAAAAGGAAGGACTGGTATTTCTGCTCTGGGGCAATTATGCTCAAGCCAAGCAAGAGCTTATCAACACTTCCAAACATCATATTTTAAAAGCACCGCACCCTTCACCATTCTCAGCCGACAGGGGTTTCTTCGGATGCCGCCATTTTTCCAAAACCAATGAAATACTCAGATCAATAGGAAAAAAAGAAATAGACTGGAGATTATAGCATGACATTATGTTAAAATAAAGAAATTTTAAAAAAAACCGGGCTTTGCCCTGTATGAAAAAATAAAATATTACAGGTTATTTTTTGTTTATTTTGTATAACGATAAGTGAATTTATATCCGCCTGAAATGCAACGGTTATTGAAAATATTGATTGTACTTGTAATTGCCAATTGTTTTGTTCAAGTGGTTGTTTCGCAGGGCATCATTGAGTTTGAGATCAGTTTGACCGGATACGGCAATGAACTGAAAGATAAGATACATTACAACAAGAAACTGGCTTCACCGGATGAGGTAAAAGCGGAACTTGGAAATATTTACAGGCAGTTGCACGGCCTTGGTTTCCTGGAGTTGAAAAAAGATAGTTGTCATCACGATTCGGTATCTGTCTGTTGTGTCCTGAAGCCCGGTAAAAGATTCAGATATTTCATTTCTCCGGGCAATATCGGAGAAGAAGCATTGACTTACATTTCGCATGACACATATTTCAGACCCTCCGGTATTACACCCGGCAAATACGAGGATCTTGCAAAAGAGGTACTGGGCTTTTTTGAAAACAACGGTTATCCTTTTGCCAGTGTTGGTTTAAGTGATCTGAAAATCCGTGACGATTCTATCATTGGTTCACTTGATGTTGATCATTCTCATTACATTGTTTTCGACACACTGAGTGTTGAGGGTAACGTTAATATCAGCAGGCGTTTTCTGGCGATGCATACGGGCATAAGACCCGATAAAAGCTACAGCGAAAATATCATAAAGAACCTGGACAAGAAATTACAATCTCTTGGTTTTGTTGAAATAACGGATGATCCTCAAGTTATTTTCACTGAGTCGCTTGCCCGTGTGGAAGTTGGTCTCAGAAGGCGCAGCGCCAACAGATTTGACGGCATTGCAGGTGTGGTATATGACGAAGCTGCCGAAAATTCGATGCGTCTTACAGGTCAGTTAAACCTGTTTTTGATCAACACCCTTCAAAGGGGCGAATGGATGGATTTGAGATGGCAGGGGCTTGGGCACGGGACGCAGTCTCTCAATATTTCAGCAGGATATCCATATCTTTTTTATACGCCTCTGACGGCCGAAATGGAGTTTATTATGCGCAAGCAGGATTCCACTTATCTTCACATCAGGCGCCTGCCTGCCATTGGATACCGCTTTCAAAAAAATATTGATGCCGGGGTGTTTGTTGACTGGCAAACTTCGGAGCTGCTCGACCCGCAGAAATACCGGGATGCCATTGAATTGCCGCCTATTATTGACTATAAGACCATATTCTACGGTATAAGAGCATCATACCGCTCCGAACTTTTCCTCATTGAACCAAGAAAGGGTTTTAGCTATGATATCCGATTTGCAGCAGGAAACCGCAATATAAAAAAGAACAGCAGCCTGCCCGCCCATCTCTATGACGATATTGATATGAGATCAACACAATATACCGGGCGGATATCCCTGCAACGGATATTTCCATTTATGGAAAGAAGCGCCTTAATGTTGAAAGGAGAAGGCGGTATATTACTGGGTGATAACATTTTTGATAATGAGCTGTTTCGCATTGGAGGCTTGCACAGCCTGAGAGGCTTTGACGAAGAGTCGTTGCTTGCATCAGCATATGGATATTTATTGGCGGAATACAGGTACGTGGCAGGAAGAAATACATACCTGAGCATGTTTGCCAATGGCGGATTCATTGAAAGAAAAACCGCCGGCTATTATAACGATTTTCCGGCAGGAGCCGGAGCCGGCATTTCACAGGAACTGCCGGCAGGTTTACTCTCTTTGTTTTTTGCGCTCGGCAAAAGACAAAACGAAAGAGTAAATTTCAACGACATCAAAGTGCATGTGGGTTTTGTCAGCACTTTCTAATATCTGAAAATAATAAATAAACTAAAGGCACGATAAAAGAATTATGGGTTTTGAATTGATATCCGATTTTGAGCCTACGGGCGACCAGCCCGAAGCCATTGAACAGCTGGTCAGCGGAATACGTGAGGGTGTTCCTTACCAGACGCTTCTTGGCGTAACAGGCTCGGGCAAAACTTTTACCATCGCCAATGTAATAGAAAAAATCCGGCGCCCGACACTGGTCCTTAGCCATAATAAAACCCTTGCCGCCCAACTTTACGGCGAGTTCAAATATTTTTTCCCTAACAATGCCGTCGAATATTTCGTATCTTATTACGACTATTACCAGCCTGAAGCATACCTTCCTGTAACAAACACATATATAGAAAAGGACTTGTCAATTAATGAAGAGATCGAAAAGCTGCGACTGAGTGCTTCGAGTGCACTTCTGTCAGGTCGCAGGGACGTGATCGTCGTCAGCTCGGTATCCTGTATTTATGGTATTGGCAATCCTGACGATTTCAATGCCAATGTTATCAGATTGCATACGGGGCAGAAGATCAGCCGTAACAAACTGTTGCACAGGCTTGTACAAAGCCTTCATCAACGCACCCATAACGAATTCAAAAGGGGAAGCTTCAGGGTAAGAGGCGACACCGTTGATGTTTTTCCCGCATATTCGGATGACGCCTTCAGGATAATTTTCTGGAGCGACGAGATTGAATCGCTGGAAACGATAGATCCCCTCAGCGGTCAACGTATAGATAGCCGAACAGACATCGTCATTTATCCTGCAAACATCTTTGTAACATCAAAAGAACGTATGCAGACAGCCTTTCGCCAGATAGAGGATGACCTGATCAAACAGATTGATCATTTCAAAAACATGGGCGCCCATAGCGAAGCAAAAAGACTCGAAGACAGGGTTAACTACGACCTGGAGATGTTGCGCGAATTAGGTTACTGCCCGGGTATTGAGAACTATTCGCGCTATTTTGACAACCGCAAGCCGGGAGCACGTCCATTTTGTTTGCTTGACTATTTTCCGGACGATTATCTTACGGTCATAGATGAGAGCCACACGACCGTACCTCAGATTCACGCCATGTATGGTGGAGACAGGTCGCGCAAGGAGACTCTCGTCGAATACGGGTTCAGGCTGCCTGCAGCCCTTGATAACAGGCCTTTGAAATTTGAAGAGTTTGAGCAGATGACCGGCAATGTTATCTTTGTCAGTGCGACACCTGCCGACTATGAACTTCGCAAGAGCGAAGGCATCGTCGTCGAACAGCTCATAAGACCGACAGGCTTGCTGGAACCGCCTATTGAGGTAAGACCCAGCACCAATCAAATAGATGATCTTCTCGAAGAAATAAATTGTCGCGTAACGGCAAATGAGAGGGTGCTGGTGACCACCCTTACCAAACGCATGACCGAGGAGCTGGCAAAATACCTTGCCAAAGCAAACATAAACTGCAAATACATCCATTCCGACATAGATACCGTTGAGCGCGTGGAGATATTACGTGATCTGCGGCTGGGCAATATAGACGTCCTGGTAGGTGTTAACCTGCTGCGCGAAGGACTTGACCTGCCCGAAGTCTCTTTGGTAGCTATCCTAGATGCCGACAAAGAAGGATTCCTGCGCTCGGAACGCTCTCTGATACAAACATCGGGAAGAGCCGCACGAAACCTCAACAGCAGGGTCATAATGTATGCCGATAAAATCACACGTTCGATGCAGATAGCTATTGATGAAACAAACCGAAAAAGAGAAAAACAGCTTGCATACAACGAAGAACATAAAATAACGCCTGCCCAGATCAAAAAATCGGTAGAAGCCATACACGGTCAAACATCAGTAGCAGATACAAGAAAAAAACCATCCAAAGCATATATGGAAAATGAAAGCATAAACATTGCCGCTGACCCCGTGTTAAACTATATGAGCAAAAAAGAACTGCAAAACACTATTGACAAAACAAAAAAAGAGATGGAAAAAGCCGCCAGGGAACTCGACTTTTTAACAGCAGCAAGACTGAGAGACGAGCTGTTTATACTTGAAAACAAGTTGAAAGGGGATTAAGACTGACAAATTCTCCCAACATAAGACATTCCAATACTAAATAAATGCTATGCGGGCGATAAGCCTGTGATTTCGGCGAATTAAGAATATCTTAAGGACAATACCCCTTTTTTTTTGCAATTAGAATAATATTGTTATAGTTTTGCACATCCTTTGCTAATAAAAAAAATATTACCGGTGGACATATTCAACAAAGTTACAAACAGGTTAGGACCTTTAGGTCAGTATGCAAACAAGATACACGGTTATTTTGCTTTTCCCAAGCTTGAGGGTGATATCTCAACGAGGATGAAGTTCAGGGGTAAGGAAAGGCTGGTTTGGAGTTTGAACAATTATTTAGGTTTGGCTAATCATCCTGAGGTTAGGAAGGCAGACAGTGATGCTACTGCCATATACGGGCTTGCCTATCCTATGGGAGCGCGTATGATGTCGGGGCAGACCGATATGCATGAAAAGCTGGAGGAGGAGCTGGCTGAATTTGTAGGTAAAGAAGCGTGTTATCTGCTTAACTACGGTTATCAGGGTATGGTTTCCATTATTGATGCCCTGGTTGACCGTAATGATGTTATTGTATATGATTCGGAGGCACATGCATGTATTGTTGACGGTGTGCGTTTGCATCTGGGCAAACGTTTTGTTTTTCCACATAACGACATTAACAATCTGAAGAAGCAGCTTGAGAGGGCTACTAAAATAACTGAACAGACAGGTGGCGGCATAATGGTGATCACCGAAGGGGTTTTTGGCATGTCGGGTGATCTTGGCAAGCTTGATGAGATAACTGCTCTGAAGAAAGATTTTAAATTCAGGCTTATCGTGGATGACGCACATGGTTTCGGTGTTATGGGAAAGACCGGTGCCGGTGTTGCCGAGCATTTCGATGTAACCCATGAGGTTGATGTCTATTTCGGTACATTTGCAAAGGCGATGGCCGCCATCGGAGCCTTTGTCGCCTCTACACCCGAAGTGATCAGATATCTGGCCTATAATATGCGTAGTCAGATATTCGCAAAGTCTTTGCCCATGCCCCTCGTAATAGGTGCACTGAAAAGACTCGAACTACTCCGTAATCACCCCGAATTGCGTGAGAAACTTTGGACTATAGCCTATGAACTCCAAAACGGACTGCGCAAACGCGGCTTTAATCTCGGTAATACACAATCGCCGGTTACACCCGTTTACCTATCAGGGCAAACTGAAGAAGCAACAGCCATAGCATACGACCTCCGTGAAAATTACAATATCTTCTGCTCTATAGTAGGTTATCCGGTAGTGCCAAAAGGAGTAATAATCATCAGAATAATCCCCACAGCAGTACACACACTTGAAGATGTAAAATATACACTTGAAGCGTTTGCCAAAATAAAAGAAAACCTGGATGAAGGTAAGTACCTGGTTGATAAAATAGTGGACATAAATAAAACTTAACCCTGCTTATCACCGAAAATAACCCGCCGGGATACTCATAACAAAAAAATGAGAGTTATGCTACAGGAACCTTTCCTTAAGTAGCTCTTCGAGCTTATAATAATTTGATTTCAACATGGGAAAAAGCTTAAAGGTAATATCAAAGTTTTCCTTTTTATTGTTCTCGTCCATATACCTGGAAATCTCAAAAAGCCTTGTAGCACCGAAAGTTGCAAAAATCCCTTTTAAGGAATGAATATGTTGCTGTATTTTTTCAAATTGTGTCTTATTAATGCCATCCTCAACATTTTCAAGCAATACAGGCACCTCTTCAATCAATGATTTTATTATATCCTTTAATGATTCCGGATGGTGCTTGGTTAAAGCTTGTAATTGTTCCATATTTTTATCATTAAACATGGGATATTGTTCAAAATCGGGGAATTTAAAACCGTTATCAAAATTTTTTGTGCTCATTGCTGCCTTGTATTGATTTATTAACTCTATTTTTTTTTGCCTTGTTTTGTAATATTCCGGATCGTAAAGATCAACTTCGAAGGCTCATTATTATCGTCTTTAATTATGTCGCCATTGAATAAAACATGCTTGATGACCCCATTATCTTGAATGACCCTTGATTTGAATTCAAGGGTGTTGAATTCATAATTTGAGATTTTATTAAACAGGCTTTGCACATGTTCTTTATCATCGGGATGTATCATTTTAAAAAACGCTTCATCATCGAAGAAAAATCTTTTTTCAACAGGAACATCCAAAACATTAAAAAAACTGTCGGAAAAGATCTTACGGTTTGCAAAAACATCCCATTCCCAACTACCTGTTTTTGTGACTTTCTGGGTAAGTGTGAGTTTGAGTTTGCTTTCTTTAAGGGTATTTTCCATATTTTTGGCTTCGATCACCTGCCCCAGTTTTTCTGCTATGTTTTTAATAAGTATTTTTTCGTTAAAATGGAATGGGTCCTTGTTAATAAAAGGCTTTTCTTCGGTATAACATACCCTTATATGCCCAAGCTTCTTTTTCTGTACCTTAATAGGAACAACATAACACCACTGGGTTTCCTCAAAATTATCGGATCGATACTCACGTGATTCAAAAACGATTTCAACACAGGTATCATGTGAATATTTAAGTCCGAAGGGTATAATATCAAGTGATTTTACAAATATTTCCTCGAATGTAATTCCGGGCACACTCGTAAGATCAGAAATATCGTATAAACAATTCAACTGCTTTATTTTCTGGTTCAAATTAGCGGTTAATTCTTTCATGCTTTTATCATATTCTTTTCTTTCGGTGATGTCGGTAATAATACACACAGATCCGATACGGTTATTGTCATTGTCGGGCAAAGGAGAAACGGAAATTCTGACCCATCTTGGCTCCCCCCCCATTTGCCTTATCTGCAGATCATATTGATCTGCCTTACCCTTTTCTTTCAGATACTTTTTTTCATTATAAATTTTAGCATCTTTCTGATCCAGAAAAAAATCATATATACTTCTGTTTATCAAATCATTGTAATTACCACCGAATATAAGGCAGACTTTTTCATTCAGGTAGGAAATTTTATCGTTTGTATCAATATACATAAACCCTTCGTTAAGTACATGCACAAGATCATATAACTTATTTTCACCAAATTCAATAGCACTATTGGTTTTTTCCTTTTCCTGCAATGATCTTTGCAGTTTTTCCATATGATTTTTCTTTTCCCGGTATTTTTTCATATACAAAACTGCGGTAAAAAGAAAAACTACTGCAACAGCTAAAGAAAAATATAACAATATATACATAACAGATTGGTTAACAAATCGTCACTCCATTAAGAACACATTTCCTGCACAGGCAGGCAAAAAAACTGCAAAAGAAAACAAACCTGTTTTAAATCCTGCTGTCATTTAAAGAAATATATTATTAATGGTCAAACATTGATAAAACTGCATTTTATACCTTTAACTCTTTGCATGTTTAACCGCCTTAATTCCATAGTGTAATTATTGAAATTTCAAACATGCAAATAAATTTTTCAGTAAAAATAGAAAAACCAATGATCTAAACCAAAAATATGTTAAAAAAATAAATTTACTGTTTAAAACAGCTTCGACCGTTTGACCAGGAAAGAAGTTAATACCGGATCAAATCCGAGTTTAATATCCGATTCAACAAAATCTATTCTGTACTGCATACATTTAAGTCTGATGTTATGATAATACTCTTTTACCATCTTTTCATATCTGTTTCGCAATTCATTGGGGTTTAATTTTATGTCGTTTCCGGTTTCCATATCAATAAACCTATGCGGCCGGTTTTTATAATCGAGCGATACTTCTTTATCATAGTCAAAAACACTAAACAGGATAACTTCATGTTTATTATGTTTCAGGTGCTGCAGTGCGGGAAATATTTTGTTGGTATTTTCCGAATTATCCATCATATCGCTAAAGATGATCACGAGTGAGCGCCGGTGTATCTTTTCCGCTATCAGATGCAGAAGTTCGGCGGTATTTGTCTTCTTATTAAGCTGTTGTTTATCGGGCGATAATATATTTTCCAGTTTTGTAAAAAGCATTTTCTGATGCACGCCGGTAGATTTTGCGGGGGTATGTGTTTCGATATCGTCTGAAAACACTGTCAGGCCCATAGCATCGCGTTGTTTTCTTAGCATGTAGATAATAGTCGCAGCACAATATACCGAAAAGGCGATTTTGTTCAGACGGTCTGATTGCTCACCCGGCAAGGGAAAATACATTGAAGAAGAATTGTCAAGAACTATCTGGCAACGCAAATTGGTTTCTTCTTCATATTTTTTCACAAAAAGTTTTTCTGTACGGGCAAACAGTTTCCAGTCGATATGCCTAATAGACTCGCCAGGGTTATAAAGTCTGTGTTCGGCAAATTCGACCGAAAAGCCATGAAACGGGCTTTTGTGCATGCCCGTTATGAAGCCTTCTACAACCTGCCTGGCAAGCAAATCAAGATTATCAAATTTTCTGAACAGCTTCTGATCAATTTTTTCTGCCATATTGCATACATTTTATTTATTGCCCGTCGCAATATCTATGCCGGCAAAATATACACCGCCCACTAATTTTTCGCACCCTCTACTATTTCAAAAGGTTGTCTATTTTTGATGCAAGAACAGGTTTTGGCACAGCACCTACCTGCTTGTCAACAACCGATCCGTCTTTAAAAAACAGTATCGTTGGTATATTTCTGATACCGAATTGCGAAGCAACCTGGGTGTTATTGTCAACATTAACCTTGCCGAATACAGCCTTGCCTTTATACTCTTCCGCCAATTCGTCAATAACAGGTGCCACCATACGGCAAGGACCGCACCATTCAGCCCAAAAATCAACCAATACAGGCTTATCTGACTTTAAAACCTTCTCTTCAAAATTTGTATCTGTTAAATCAATTACCATAATTATGAATTTTTAAATGATCATATATTAATTATAATTACCTGTTGCAAAAAAACTGTCATAAAATCCGGAATGATTTACGTAATCTTAGTATAATAACAAGTTGCATTACAAATTGTTTTACCCGATGATGCAAAACCGGTTAAAAAACATCCTTTTATTTCAAAGTAAACGATACATTATAATTTTTCTTAAGCTGTTTTAAAAAGTTTACCGGATCCACTTTTATTTTTCGTGAAACCATTTCTACAGAATACTTTTCCACCGGGTCTTTCAGTAATATTTTCAATCGGCACTTTCCCGTATTGGCCTGTGAGATGCTTTTAAATGTATCAATAAATTTCTCATCCACATCCGTAACATGAACGTTTAAAATCAACTGATCTACAAATTTATCAACTGCTTCGCCGAGCAAATTAATACTTTTCACTCTGACCTCAAGAGCATCGGAGTTATAGCGTTGTTGTATTTTGGCTTTAATGAACAGGAAGTTATAATCATTCAGATAATGTTTATACTTTAGGTATTCTTCGGAGAAGAGATACAATCTGTAAGAATCGGTATAATCTTCAATTATGAAGTCGCCAAAAGGCTTGTTGTTTTTTGTTATTCTGTGTGCAGAGGATGTAACTATTCCTGCGAATGTGATATCTTTTCCTTTTATTTCGGACATGTTTTTCAGTTCGGCAACCGTACAATTGCATAAATGTTCCATTTGTACTTTATAATCATCGAGGGGATGGCCTGATATATACATTCCCGTAATCTCTTTTTCTTTTTTCAGCAATTCAAGGCTTGACCATTTGGAACATTCGGGTAATTCGGGGTCTGGAATTTCGGTTTCTTCAATATCGCCAAACAGGTTCATTTGTTGGTGGTCTTCGCGGTTTTTCACTTGCTGTGCATGTTTTATAGCTTTATCGAGGAAAGTATAATTTCCTTCATCTTCCTGGTGAAAAAACTGAGCCCTGTGAACACCTTTAAAACAGTCGAACGCACCGGCCATGGCAAGTGATTCCAGGACTTTTTTATTGACTGCGCGCAGGTTCACTCTTTTGATAAAATCGAAAAAGCTTTTATAGAGACCATTTTCAAGTCGCTCATTTACAATATTTTCGACTGCACTTTCGCCTACTCCTTTAATGGCTCCCAGCCCAAACCGTATTTCACCTTTATCATTTACCACGAAATTAAAACGGCTTTCATTCACGTCGGGTCCAAGGACGGGGATATTCTGCCTGTTACATTCTTCCATGAAGTATGTTATCTTTTTTATATCCCTGAAGTTGTGAGTAAGGACAGCTGCCATAAATTCGGCCGGATAATGGGCTTTAAGGTAAGCGGTACGGTATGCTACTACCGAATATGCTGCCGAATGGCTTCTGTTAAAGCCATATTGCGCGAACTTTTCCATGACATGAAAAATCTGCTCTGCGCTTTTCCTATCAACACCTTTATCTACAGCTCCTTTAATAAAGACAGATTTCTGCTCTTCCATTTCTTTCTGTTCTTTCTTACCCATTACCCTTCTCAGGATGTCGGCAGCGCCCATTGAGTAACCTGCCATGATCCGTGCAGCCTGCATTATCTGTTCCTGGTATACCATTATGCCATAGGTAGGCTTTAAAATATCCTCAAGCCATGGATGCGGATACTCCACCTTCTCTTTGCCATGCTTTCTTTTAATATAAGTCGGGATAAAATCCATCGGACCGGGCCGGTATAGTGCGTTCATAGCTATCAGGTCTTCAATATTGGTAGGCTTAAGCTCCTTGAGGTAGTTTCTCATGCCTTCCGATTCAAACTGGAATGTTCCTATGGTATCACCACGCTGATAGAGTTTAAATGTTTCATCATCATCCAGCGGAACGTTTTCAATGTCAATTGTTTTATTATGCCGGGTTTTAATATTTTTAAGGGCGTCTTTAATTATTGAAAGAGTTTTCAGGCCTAGGAAGTCCATTTTCAGCATACCCACCGACTCCACGAGTTTTCCTTCATATTGAGTAACGGGCAATTCAGAATCTTTTGATGTACTCAACGGCAGGCAATCTATCAGGTTTGTCGGGCCTATTATCACCCCGCAGGCATGGACGCCGGTATGCCTGTTGACGCCTTCGAGCACAGTAGCGTATCGCAGTGTCTCTTTGATAAGCGGATTTTTACTGTTATTAAGTTCTTTTGCCAGTTCATGCACTTCCCTGAAAGACTTTTCAAGTGTTGTTCCCTGTTTTTCGGGTACCAGCTTCGCGAGCCTGTCGGCTTCCGGCAGTGGCAGTTTCAACACCCTTGCCACATCCCTGATAGCCGAACGCGATGCCATAGTGCCGAAAGTCACTATCTGCGCCACTTTCTCACGACCATATTTTTTTGTAACATACTTCAGCACTTTATCACGTTCCTCATCGTCAAAATCTATGTCTATATCGGGCATTGATATTCTTGCAGGATTCAGGAACCGCTCAAAGATCAAATTATATTTGACAGGGTCAATAGCTGTAATACCAGTACAGTAGGCCACTGCCGATCCGGCTGCACTGCCCCTGCCCGGACCTACCGCCACACCCTGCCTGCGTGCCTCATTTATAACATCCTGAACAATAATAAAATAACCGGGATACCCCATATCTGATATCACTTTTAACTCACTGTCCAAACGCTCCTTAATCTCAGGAGTAATCTCACCATAAAGTTTCCCGGCACCCTCATATGTCAAATGCCTGAGATACGCGTCCTCCGAACTGAAACCTTCGGGAAGCGGAAAAACAGGCAGATGAATATCTTTTGTGGTAATATCATAGTCTTCAACTTTATCAACAATTTCGCGGGTATTTGAAATTGCTTCAGGAATATCCTTAAAAAGTTCAGCCATTTCTTCGGGTGACTTCAGATATTCCTGACCGGTATATTTCATACGTAATTCATCGTCAAGGTCTTTGCCTGTTTGCAAACAAATAAGTATGTCATGCGCTTTGGCATCGGCACCATCAACAAAATGACAATCATTGGTGGCTATAACCCTGATGTTATATTCTTCGGCAAGCGCTGTCAAATGACGGTTCAAAGTTTCCTGGTCGGGCAAGCCGTGCCTTTGAAGCTCAAGATAAAAATCATCCTTAAAAATATCTATATATTCCTCAAGCGCCGCCCGGGCAGATTCCGGTCCTTTTTCAAGGATAATGGATGGAATCTCACCACCTTTGCAGGAAGATGAAGCTATAAGACCTTTGCTGTATTTTTTCAGCAATTCCTTATCCACTCTCGGAGTATAATAAAACCCTTCAAGATAGCCAAGCGAACAAAGCCTGGAGAGATTTTTATAGCCTTCGAAATTTTTGGCAAGCAAAATAAGGTGAAAACCGCTGCGATCTTCTCTGCCCTTCTTTTCAAAACGGCTCCCTTCGGCAACATATAACTCGCAACCTATAACAGGTTTGATGCTGTGCTTTTTTGACTCCTCAACAAAGGGCAACACACCAAACATATTACCATGATCAGTTATAGCCAAAGCATCCATGCCCAAATGTGCAGCCTTCTTTATCAAAACATCAACGGATGAAGCACCATCCAATATAGAAAATTGAGTATGTACGTGTAAATGAGTAAAATCTGCCATCAAAATCTTATAAAAAAATTTGGAATAAAGCCCGGGTCCAAAATTAGACAAAAATGACATTATAAAAGAAAGGATTTATAAACAATGTATTGTTAATATTTTTTGATGACACTAAATTAAATAATAATCAAAAAATCATTTTTTAGTTTTGAAAAAAAGAACGATATTTGCAAACTCAAAAATATAAGTAATAAACCTAAATAAAAGAAAAAGAGTTACATGCCAACAAAAATCAGATTGCAGAGAAAGGGTAAAAAGAGAAGGCCTTTTTACCATATAGTAGTTGCGGATGGTCGTGCACCCCGGGATGGAAAATTCATTGAAAAGCTTGGCACCTATGATCCAATTACAACCCCGTCAACGATCGAATTTAACTTTGACAGGGCGCTTTACTGGGTACAGGTCGGCGCTAAACCCACCGACACTACCCGTTCAATATTATCACATAAAGGCGTAATGTTTAAGCACCATCTTCTCAAAGGCGTCAAAAAAGGTGCTTTGACCGAAGAACAGGCGGAAGAAAAATTTCTCGAATGGCTGAAAGAAAAAGAATCCAAAATAGAAAAAATAATAAACGAAAACAGGCTTTCCAAAAAGGAAAAACAGAAAAAAAGGATTGAAGAAGAAAGAAAGATCAATGAAGCCCGTTCGGAAGCCTTAGCCAAAAAACTGGCAGAAGAAAAGCTTAAAGAAGAAGCAAAACAAAAAGAGAAAAAAGAGGAAGCTCCAAAGGCAGATGTGAAAAAGGAGGAAAAACCCGAATCAAAAGATAAGAAGGAAGAACACGCAAAAGCAGGTGAGAAAAAAGAGGAAGCTCCAAAGGCAGATGTGAAAAAGGAGGAAAAACCCGAATCAAAAGATAAGAAGGAAGAACACGCAAAAGCAGGTGAGAAAAAAGAGGAAGCTCCAAAGGTAGATGTGAAAAAGGAGGAAAAACCCGAAACAAAAGATAAGAAGGAAGAACACGCAAAAGCAGGTGAGAAAAAAGAGGAAGCTCCGAAAGAGGATGTGAAAAAGGAGGAAGCTCCGAAAAAGGATGTGAAAAAGGAGGAAAAGCCTGAATCAAAAGATAAGACTAAGGATACACCAAAATAACGGTTTGCACAACATTCATATTAAATCATTTTATTACCTTAATAAGCCATATAGCCGTTAATAAGATAATCATTTTAACGGTCAGAGATCAAAAAAGGAATACAATGACCGTAATTTATACAAGCCGGGCAAAAAAATCAATTAATTCTAAAAAATTATACCAAATCATTGTATTTTTGAATATAGTTTATTAATTTTGTAATTAATTAAAATTTATTCCGGGACTTTTCTGTTTCAGGAAAG
Source organism: Bacteroidales bacterium (assembly GCA_003559855.1). Classification (GTDB taxonomy): domain Bacteria; phylum Bacteroidota; class Bacteroidia; order Bacteroidales; family UBA7960; genus PUKZ01. The sequence goes on along the minus strand of PWJZ01000099.1, from coordinate 5,061 downwards.
TCCCGTTGTTTTTTAATAATAAAAGAGATAATTATGACTAAAGCACCTTTTAAAGTAGTATCGGTTGTTTATGAATTACGTGCAGGGGATTCGAAGGGAGATGTAATAGAAAAAGTAACTAACGAAAAGCCGGCTGAATTTTTGCTGGGAGCAGGCAAACTTATTGATGCATTTGAAAGCCAGGTAAGCGATTTGAATAAGGGCGATAATTTTGAATTCCGTATTGACAGTGATAATGCATATGGACCTGTAAAAGAAGAAGCAAAAGTGGATTTGCCGATAACTGCATTCCAGATTGACGGCAAAATACCGGAAGATCTTTTGCAGCCCGGAAAAGTTTTGCCTATGAAAGACCAAAAAGGGAATCCTTTATACGGAAGGGTTGTCGAGGTTCAGGAACAAATTGTCAAAATGGACTTTAACCATCCCCTGGCAGGTATGGACCTTCATTTCAAGGGTAAGGTTGTAGAAACACGTAAACCTACCGAAAAAGAAATCTCAAATAAAAAAATTGAAAGTTCTTAACCTCTTATTCCGAAGAACTTTTCCCGGTTTTGGATTTATGCAAGGTTTTGATACTCAGCACATGCACTGTAACTCCCGTTGCTATAACAAATAAAGCAATGCGTATCCAAATTAACGAAACCACATAAAAAGCGCTGAAACTTATTGTCAGCCATAACAGGGCTAGTGTATATATTTTAATCCGCAGCGGCACGCCTTTTTTTTCTCTGTAATTACGCAAATATTCACCAAAATACCTGTTGGTGATCAGCCAGGTATAAAAACGTTTGGAACTTTTGGCATAACAATATGCTGCAAGCAACAAAAAGGGGGTTGTAGGCAATAAAGGCAGGACAATACCCAGCGTACCCAGTCCGACACATATTGAACCTGCCAATATCAACATCCATCTTTGATGAGGTTTTAATTCACGGCCGAAAGTATATTTTTCTTTACTTCTGCCGGCCTCCTTACTGGTCAGATCATTAATTTTTTCTGCCGGTATTTTCAAGGTGGTTTTAGTCATCTTATTCAAGATCCATCATGTTGAGCAACACATTATCATAAATACGGGCAAGGTGCTCAACGGTGCCATAGCTTTCACCATCTATGATTGCTTCATCGCCAGTAACTTCGCCAAGCAAAGCAAATTCAATATTTGAAGAAGCAACCATTGACAAAAAATCCTCTTCTTTTCGTGGATCTATGGTAACCACAATACGACTTTGAGATTCTCCGAACAAGAAGGCATCTTTTCGTATTGAATCATCTGTGGTGACATCAAATCCAAGCAGATTTTCCATGGCTGATTCAGCCAGTGTAACAAAAAGCCCTCCTGTTGACACATCATGTGCTGACTCCACGAGGTTATGACGGATAAGCTCTGTTAAAAGCTCCTGAAGTTCAAACTCCTCATCAAGATCAAAACAGGGTGCCGGAGAGTTTTTTATTTTATGCCAGTGATAAAGATATTCCGAACTGTTTATATCATTTCTTGATTTTCCGAGTAAGAATATGAGGTCTTTTTGTTTTTTAAATCCAAGACCGGTCAGCAGGTTTTTGTCATCAAGCATTCCTATCATTCCGATTACCGGTGTTGGAAAAACAGGCACTTCTTTATTATTAATGGTACTTTGGTTGTAAAAGCTTACATTTCCTCCTGTTACCGGGGTGTTGAATTTTTCACAAGCTTTACCCATACCTTTAACGGAATTCACAAATTGCCAGTACACTTCGGGGTTATAGGGGTTTCCAAAGTTAAGGCAATTAGTAACAGCCAGTGGTGTTCCGCCTGAACAAACGATATTCCTGGCGGCTTCTGCCACGGCTATGGCGGCTCCCCTGAAAGGATCGGCATTGACATAACGCGAATTGCAGTCGACCGTCATTAAAAGCGCTTTTTCAGTACCTTTCAGATTTACAATGCCTGCATCGCAACCTATATTGGTGGTCATATTTTTAGTGCCTACCATGGTATCATATTGCTCTATGACCCATTGTTTTGACGCAATATTGTGGCACTTCAAAAGAAAGTGTGCCACTTGCTTTAAGTTTCCGGGCATTTCAACCGTATCAATATTGAACTTTTTATTTTCCCTGTAAGCGGAGGGCTCGCGGTATTCCCTGTCATAAACCGGTGCTCCTCCCCCAAGTACGAGAGACTCGGCAGGAACTTCAGCAACAAGCTCATCATGCATATAATAACGTAATATTCCATCGCCTGTCACATTACCTATCTGTACACAGTTCAGATCCCACTTCTCATAGATATCCAACACTTCCTGTTCCCTGCCCTTTCGTACAATAACCAGCATTCTCTCCTGCGATTCGGAAAGCAGTATCTCGAAAGGCTGCATATTTTTCTGTCGCAACGGTACTTTGTCAAGGAATATTTCCATACCATGTTTGCCTTTGGCAGACATTTCGGATGTAGAGCATGTTATTCCTGCGGCGCCCATATCCTGCATACCCACAACGGCGCCGGTCTTAATTACTTCAAGCGTTGCTTCGAGCAACAGCTTTTCCTGGAAAGGGTCGCCCACCTGAACGGCGGGTAATTTGTCAGCCGAAGCTTCATTAATATCTTCCGAGGCAAAGGTAGCGCCATGTATGCCGTCTTTACCTGTGGAAGAGCCGACTATGAATACCGGATTCCCCACGCCTTTTGAGATTGCCGAAACCATGTTGCCTTCTTTCACAATTCCAACCGACATGGCATTAACCAAAGGATTTGTATTATAGCAATCGTCAAAAAAGACCTCGCCGCCGACAACCGGCACACCAAAAGCATTCCCGTAATCACCAATACCTTTAACAACATATTTAAGCAGCCATTTGGTCCTGTCCAGATCCGGATCACCAAAACGCAAAGAATTCAGCTGTGCTACCGGTCGCGCTCCCATAGTGAAAATATCACGGTTGATACCCCCTACTCCTGTTGCCGCACCCTGATAGGGTTCTATAGCCGAGGGATGATTGTGTGATTCTATCTTGAATGCACAAGCCAAACCACCACCCAGATCCACAAGACCCGCATTCTCCTCACCTGCCTCCGCAAGTATGTGAGGACCCTCGCGAGGCAACGTCTTTATCCATTTAATAGAATTTTTATATGAACAATGCTCAGACCACATTACAGAATAAATACTTAATTCGGTAAAATTAGGCTTACGACCAAGGATATACTTTATGCGGTCGTACTCTTCGGGCAGCAATCCAAGCTTTCGGGCAATATCCAAATTAACACGGGTAGATGTATCCATTCAATATCTTTTTTTAAAATCGGAACAAAAATACATAAGTTAATCGTAATTGCTTAAAAGTTTTCGACCCTTGCCCCATAAAAAAGATTGAATAAGTTTGTTGAGTGACATAATTGCCAAATATTTTAAATAACGGCTTATTATTGCCGAAAAGCCAAATACATAAAACAAAAAGTAAAAAATGCATATATCTTTTTTTTATGCTATTTTTTTTATTTATCTTCGTGTCAGCCAAAAAAGTTAAAAAAAGTTAATTGACAATATCTTTAAACCATGAAAAAAAAATTTACTAACTATCGCGTATGGGTTGATTTTGCTCTTTTTGTTCTCAACCCATGGTTTTTCTCAGTTTCAGGTAGAAAAAACTGAATCACGAGCAGTTCATACTCCCTCTTCTGTTTTTCTTACTGATAAAAAGGAGGGCGACTGGCTCAGATGGGATGACGGAATTAATGCAACTGCTGTTGGTCTGACAGGACCGGGCTGGTGGACAGGCGCTATCCATTTTGCACCTGAAGACCTTTCAATTTTCGATGGACACGTGGTCGGTGAAGTCTCGGTGTATCAGCAAGACCCTACTATGGATGGTGAGCCTATAATTAAGATATGGCAGGGTCCTGATATTAACAACCTGACAGAGGTTGTAAGTCAAAAGTTTGAAGACAAGCTCAATGATTGGCATGAGATTGAACTGGAAGATCCCTTTAGTATTGATGCCAGCCAATGGCTTGTTTTTGGTGTTGAATGGAACGACGTAGGCGACGGGTTTTTCCCTCATGGAGGCGATGCTGATAACGATCATCCCTATAAGGGTGATGCGGTGATCCTCGGCACATATCCTGCTGATCCCTGGGAATATCTTCACTACTATGGTATTTCACTTGACTGGAATATGGTTTTATATACGTGGGGTTGTACTCCTTATACTGTTACTTTTGAAGTAACCGATGCAAATACAGGTGATGATATTGATGATGCCGTTATTACATTCGATGGCATAACTTATGAGCCGGGTGAATATGTAATAGAATCCTATGCGGGTATTTACTATTACCTGGTTGAAAGAGAAGGATACGAAACTTATGAAGACGAAGTTGAAGTATTTGATAATATTATTGTTGAGGTTGAGTTAATGCCTTTGGAGTGTGTTCCGGTTACTTTTACTGTTTTTTGTGATCATACGGGTGATCCTGTTGCAGGCGCCAACGTTAATTTCGACGGCGAAGATTACACCACCAATGTTAATGGTGTTGCAGTAGTTGATGGTGTGCTTCCGGGCTTATATGAGTACGAAATAACCAGGGATGGATATGAACCTTGCTATGGTGATGTTGAAGTGGAGGAAGACCCTATTGAAATAGACATAAACCTGATTCCCATATTCTACGATCTCACTCTCCATGCTGAACCCGGAGATGGTGGTGTTGTTGATGGTGCCGGTGAGTATGTGGTAGATCAGGAGGTGGAAATTACCGCCGAAGCAAATGAAGGATGGTATTTTATTGAATGGACAGGCGATATAGAACATATTACTGATCCGGCTTCAGCAGAAACTATCGTAACCATGCCGGCCGCTGATGTTGATCTTACGGCTCACTTTGTACCCACTTACACACTAACCCTTGCAGCTAATCCGGAAGAGGGCGGAGAAGTTGAAGGTGAAGGCGATTACGCCGAAGGTAAAGAAGTTCATGTAATAGCTACTCCTGCAGAAAACTGGATGTTTGTCAACTGGACAGACGAAGCCGGTGAAGTGAAAAGTGATGAAGCAGAATTTCACTATACCATGCCGGCT
>PWJZ01000052.1 GCA_003559855.1 Bacteroidales bacterium | reverse complement strand
TCAATATACAGCTTTGTTGTTGAGGAAGACAGAACCCTTACAGCCAATTTCCAGTTACAGCAATTTGAAATTTCCGCCGGAGCAGACCCTCCTGAAGGCGGCACGGTAACCGGCGCAGGAGAATATTACTACGGCGATACAGCCGAGCTTATTGCAACCTCAAATACAGGATATGACTTTATTAACTGGACGGATGAAGAAGAAAACGTGCTTACGACCGAACCGGTATACAGCTTTGTTGTCGAGAAAGACAAGTACCTTACGGCAAATTTTCAACCTACAAACTATGTTTTTCCGGTTAATAATTTTCCGATAACGCTTTACCCAAATCCCTTTAGAGACTATTTGAATATCCAAATTCCTCGAAATTACATTTACGCCAAAACTTTAAACGTTGAAGTTTATAATATGACAGGAAAACTTGTTTATCATAAAAGCATGTCTGTACGACAAGATTTATCAATCAATCTCACTGAATTAAAACCTGGTACATATACCCTTGTAATTGTAATGGACAGGCAACAAATTACGAAACGTATAATGAAACTAAACAAATAAGATAATCATATTCCTGTAAGAACAATACTTTTTTTAATTAGTATAAAATAACCCGTTTAAAAAAGGTTGCTGGTTTTACAACGAGATTGCCTTCGGCGAGCTCGCAAGCTCGGTTCCTCATTCCGTTTCACTCCATTCGGAATGACAAGCACCTCCCCCTATCACACGATTGACCGGTCATTCCGAACGAAACAGAGTGGAGTGAGGAACCTCGTTGCATGACCGGAATCCTCAATCAAAAAACTAATTTCTATATTTAGATATATTCAGATCTTTACACAAACCATTGTCAGACATATTGTTTTTTTCAAAACCGTAAATTATAAATATATTACCAAAGCTTATCAGAACGTGCGCGTTGGCCCGGCAAAACTGCGGGCCGGCGAAGGCGTGAATGTGATAAGGCTTAGAATTGCGCCGAAGGGGTTTATCCATCTTTGGCTGCAATTCTTGACTTATCACAGAGCGGGAGGATAGCTTAGTTTTGCCTTGACTTTTTTGTTACTTTTTTTGTCCAAGAAAAAAAGTAAAAAGAAAGGAAATTAAAAAGAAAACACATGATAAACTTGACAAAACATGCATTTTAATAAAAGCTGTCATTAGTACGAAACGAAGCGGATTGAAGAACCGGGCCGGCAAGCCCGCCGGAGACAATCTCATAGAGTTACTTAAAACTTAATCGGACAATAATGATTTTTTTATTAATTTTAACTTATGAAACGTAAATGTTAAAGGTTTAAATACAACTGTACCGTTAAATAAAGGAACAAGAAAATTATGAAAGGTGTTTGGTAATCGGTGTAATTGGTAATCGGTAATTGGTGTCGGTTAACCCAATAAACCTATAAACCTCGAAGTCAGTAACTAAATAAATAAATGTGTTGAAAATATTTTTGAAACAATTGAACATCAAATAAATAACGTAATTTTATGAATATAAAAAATTATTATTTAACAAAACATTTTTTATTATTATTAATAACCACAAAACATACAAAAAAACAATCAATTATTTATCGAAGGATAATATAATTGATGATCAAGTTTTCCTTCGCCGCTTATTAAAAAAAAATAATTAAAAACACAGCATCATGAAAAACAAAATCTATCTTGTACTGTTTATAGCCATAATTGGCATTAGCAACATAAACGCCCAAGTAAGTCGCGGACCTACGTCCGGCGAACTATACATTACCGGTAAATATGCAATTGATGTTGGTACTTATTATGAAGAGTTTTCCATTCTCATACATTCCGATAATTACGGACGAAATTTCACCCAGAAGTATCTTTATCAATACGATTCTGGAAACACACTTCTAGGACAAGTACTGGCAGACGCAACACCTGAGGTGCTTTATAATATTGTTAGTAATAAATATACCAATGATCCGGAAAAATGGGGGTTGTACCGTTCTATTAACGATGGAGAAAGTTGGGAGTTTTTAGAATATGATAATAGTCAAACAGTAAGATACTCAACAGGCGAGATTGACGGAAAAATCTATAAATATTCAGATAATGGTTTTTTTTATAGTAACCAGTATGGTAATGACTTTAGTTTAAAGAATGACACAATATTCGGATTTCCTGAAGTTGGACAAATACCAGGTTCAATTTACATGCTAAGTGGCAGTACATATCCAACTCATAAAAGAATTTTGCATCATAGCAGTGATTATGGGGAAAGTTTTTCAACAAATGAAGTGGATTCATCAATTATTGGACATGTTTTTTCAGGTAAATTTCCGACAATATCCAGAGGTGCAATACCGGGAGAGCTATATTTTATCTCATAGTGGTTCCCGGCAAACTACAAAATCTTTCGTAGCACCGACCACGGGCAAAACTTTACATTTCAGTACGAACAACCCGACACATGGGATCCCTGGGATGAGGGCTATCACTTTACTGCAGGCAGGAACGAAGGAGAGTTTTATGTTATAAAAAGAAAAATCATTAAAACAAATGACGGCGTAATGACCCGCTTACATGTTTTCCATAGCAATGACTACGCACAAAACTTCAGTGAGTATGTCCACATATTGGACGATACTTACAACGATAATCCCATCCAAGTTTTCCATACCGTTGCTGCCACGGTGAATCCAACCGGAAGTGGCACTGTTGAAGGTAGCGGCAAGTACTATGAGGGTGAGGAGGTAAGTCTGATTGCCACACCCGCTGAAGGGTATAACTTCATCAACTGGACGGAGAAAGACAGTGTTGTATCCGACGAACCGGAATATAGCTTTATTGCTGAAAGCACCCGCACATTAAAAGCAAACTTCCAGCTGGCAAACAGCGTACACAATTATAAAGATAATAACAAGTTAATGGTTTTCCCTAATCCGGGGAGCAGCCATATCATGGTTTCAGTTACGGATTTTTCTTCCTGCAAAAATCCTTTTTTAGTCATTTATAATATTTATGGCCAAAAGCAAATGTCAATACCCATAAAGAACGAACAAACAAGAATCAATATTTCTGCTTTACCTGCCGGCACATATAATATACCGGTTTACTGACGGCAGGGAGTTATTAAAAACCGGGATACTAATAAAATTTGACTGGTAAAAAGGTTGTTTTTGATAATTGGATACGGGGGAGCTGATAAAAGATTAAAATCTTTTGGTGAAATAAAAAAATAACCTTAAATTTGCACTCCTTTTTTGAATATTTTCTGCTTATACCGGCAGGGTTTAAGTAGTATTGTAAGTAAATAAGGAATTAACAAAATATTCTTTTGAATGTTTTGTTTTTTAAAAAAAAGTGGCCCGTTCGTCTAGGGGTTAGGACGCCAGGTTTTCATCCTGGTAGCAGGGGTTCGAATCCCCTACGGGCTACAAAAGGATAAATTACATTCATATCTAATAAAAATTTTATGGCAACTCACAAATCGGCAAAAAAGCGAATCAGGTCAGATAATACCAAACGTTTGCGCAACAGGTATTACTCCAAAACCGCCCGTAAGGCTGTTAGGGGTTTAAGAAACACGAGCAATAAGGATGAAGCGCGGGAAAAATTGCCTAAAGTGGTATCTTTGATTGACAGGATAGCAAAGAAAAATATTATACATAAGAACAAGGCTTCAAATTTAAAGTCGAAGTTAGCCAAGCACGTAAACAGCTTATAGTTTACTTTTTTTGATGTATATAATATCACAGGCCCGTTCGTCTAGGGGTTAGGACGCCAGGTTTTCATCCTGGTAGCAGGGGTTCGAATCCCCTACGGGCTACTTAAAGGTTTTCAGGATTAATTGCTGAAAGCCTTTTTTTATTATATTCGCTCATTAATTCATTTGCTTTTTAAAACCAAAAACTGTACGATGTATTCCTCTTATAATACTGATTTGGGCGGTAAAATGAGCACCATAAAGGAATGGGCTGAGGATGATCGCCCCAGGGAAAAGCTTATGGCAAAAACCCCGAAAGCTCTTACCAACGCCGAGCTGCTCGCTATATTAATAGGTTCGGGAACAAAAAACGAATCTGCCGTTGACCTTGCAAAAAAAATATTGGCTTCGCTCGATAATCAACTTGCACGCCTGGCAAGACTTAGCCTGAAAGAGCTTGTTCAATTCAAAGGGATCGGGCATGCCAAAGCGATTAATATCATAGCAGCGCTTGAGCTGGGAAGAAGACGCAGACTGAGCGAAGCACTCGATCAGAAGAAAATAATAAGCAGCAAAGATGCTTTCGAAATACTCGCACCGATACTTAATGACCGGAATTATGAGGAATTCTGGTGCGTCACTCTCAACAGAAGCAATTACGTTATCAAAACCATACCCATAAGTGAAGGAAGTATTGCGGGAACTGTTGCCGACCCGAAAAAGATCTTCAAACTGGCACTGGAAGATAATGCATCATCAATAATCATTGCACATAACCATCCAAGCGGATCACTAAAACCCAGTAACTCTGACCTGAAACTTACCGAAAAATGCAAAGAAGCAGGTAAATTCCTCGAACTGCCCGTAATAGACCATATTATAATCGGTAATGATAAATATTTCAGCTTTGCCGATGAAGGACTTATTTAAAACTGAACAGACAAATTAAAGAACAGAACATGAAGAAAAGCAGTCAACCTGAAAAACCTTAACAGGTAAAATGAATAAAAGCCTGGCAGACCCGGATAAAACAGCATATTATGATATCTTAAAATATTACGATCAAATAACAAAATATAACCGTAAAATAACTGCTATTAAACCGTTTAAACATTAATTCAAGGTAATAAAATATAATAACAATAAAGCTTAACAGTTACAATGTTGCTGATCTATACACCACTGATAACCAGGCGCAAAAAGTATATATTTGATCTGATAATATATAATCTTTGTGGTTTCAAATATGAGATCACAGATAAAAGTGAAAACTATATTTGTTATGAAGGTCCGAAGATAAATTATTCCCGGCAACCCATGGCCGATGATGAGCTTTTTTTGTTTTCAGACGGATTGCTTGAAGAAAAAGGTGTTAAGCATAAAGAAATAAAACCGGTTTTACATGAAAATATAAATACAATTTTTCCGTCAGATCATACTGATAGCGCACTTCCATACGATCCGTTTTCGGCTGCATTTTATTTTGTCAGCCGCTATGAAGAATATCTGCCACACAAAAAAGACAAGTTTGGAAGATTTGAATCCGGTCAAAGTGCCACCTACAGGAACGGCTTTTTGGAAAAACCGGTGGTAAACCATTATGCACAGCGCATCAGAAACCTTATCAATGATAAATACCCCGGCATAAAACCTGTAAGATATAACAAATTTCGTTTTTTGCCGACATATGACATTGATGTTGCTTTTGCTTATAAAGGCAAGGGCTTTTTCAGAACTATCGGAGGATATATAAAATCGTTAATAAAACGCGATCTGAAAGGTATTGAACAACGTACTAAAGTTCTTACCGGACGCGAAACCGATCCGTTTGACACTTACTCATTCCAGCTCGGGCTGCATGAAAAATACGGCATAAAACCATACTATTTTTTCCTGTTGGCCGATTACGGGCTGAAAGATAAAAACCTTCCGGTAAACAATAACGTTTATCAGAAATTGATCAAAAAAATGGGCGATTATGCGGTTATTGGTATACACCCCTCCTTTGCATCAAATATTTATCACAACAAACTAAAAGAAGAGATAAAACGCTTGTCATCAATTTTAAACAGGGAAATAAAACACAGCCGGCAACATTACCTGATGCTTGACCTGCCCGGCACATATCACAGGCTGATAAAAGAAGGTATAACCAATGACTACACAATGGGTTTTGCAACACACATCGGCTTCAGAGCAGGCATTTGCACCCCTTTTTATTTTTATGACCTTGAAAACGAGTCTATTACAAATATCCTGGTCAATCCGCTTGCAGTAATGGACGGATCTCTAAAAAAATACATGAAACTCGATACGCATAATGCTCTGGAAAGAGTGAAGAAACTTATTGATCAAGTATATGAAGTAAACGGTACATTTGTTACACTCTGGCACAACGAATCGCTGTGCGATAGCCGCGGGTGGAAAGGTTGGAAAAAATTATACAGCGAAATATTCAAATACGCAGCTGAAAAGATGAAATAATGATAAATGAAAACCGATATTTGACGTTTAGAAAAAATATGGATAAAACCAATTTATAAAACTTTTGGATTTTTGATAATTTAATCAGTTTTTCCAAATAGAATAAAGCTTTCTATGAGTATTCGTTATCTGAAACTTCATGATATAGATTTTGAAAAATGGGATAAGTGCATCGATAATGCATTTAACGGGATCATATATGGCTACTCCTGGTATCTTAACAAAACTTCTCACTACTGGGATGGATTAATAGAAGGAGACTATGAGAGCGTAATGCCATTGCCCTGCAAAAAGAAAATGGGTATTAATTACATTTATCAGCCCGCTTTCGTACAACAACTTGGTGTTTTTTCAATTAAACCCATTACGGATAAATTGCTGTCTGATTTTATTGAAGCAATTCCTGAGAAGTTCAAATACATTGAATATAATTTAAATATAAGCAACAATATACCTCACGGAAAAAATTACAAGGTTATAACCAATCAAACATTTGAGCTTAGCTTGAACGAAAAATACGAAACTTTGAAAGGCAATTATTCAAATAATATCAAACGAAATATAAAAAAGGCGGAAAAGAGCAATCTTTTTATTACATACAATTCAGCTCCCGAGCCGATAATTCAGCTCTTTCAAAAGAATAAAGGCAAAACTTTGGGAACTGTCAGTAAAAAGGAGTATGACAATCTTAAACATCTTTCCTATTATTGTTTACACAAGGGAATAACCCAGATTCATTCGGTATATTCGGATATGAACAGTCTGTGTGCCGGTATGATCATGGTAAGAAGCCACCGGCGAATTATATTCCTGTTTTCGGGGGCTGATGAAAAGGCCCGTAAAACCGGTGCCATGAGTTTGCTGATAGACGATTTTATCCGAAAAAATTCCGGATTACCCTATATACTTGATTTTGAGGGCTCCAATCATCCGGGAACAGCAAAATTCTATAAAAGTTTCGGCAGTGTGAAAAGAACATACCAAAGATTGAAAATTAACAGATTGCCATGGATATTAAAATCGATTTTTAGTATTTACAAAACGGGAAAATCATTATTTTTACGTTTTGTAAAAACATAACAACACCAATTAAAATGATACATGTTTTAGGGAAAAAGAGTTCATTGCTCAATCAGTTCATATCGGAGGTCCGTGATGTGAACATACAACAGGATTCCATGCGTTTCCGGCGCAATCTTGAACGTATAGGGGAAATTTTTGCTTATGAGTTGAGCAAAAAATTAAACTGGGAAAAGAAAGAGGTTACCACATCGCTTGGAGTTGCCGAATGTGAAGTCCTTAAGGAGCAACCCGTAATCGCTACAATTCTCAGGGCAGGACTACCCTTGCATCAAGGTATTCTGAATTATTTTGATAAAGCCGAGAACGCCTTTGTTTCAGCCTACAGAAAGCATCATAAAGATGGCAGGTTTGATGTTCAGGTTGAATACATGTCCAGTCCTGAGCTTGACGGAAAGACATTGATAATATCTGACCCTATGATTGCAACCGGTTTGTCAATGAAGCTGGCCTGCAAGGAGTTGACACAAAAAGGGTTGCCCGTTCACACACACATAGTTACTATTTTAGCCAGCATGCAGGGTTTGGATTATTTGAAAAAAAATTTACTGAATGATAAATTTACCGTATGGGTTGGTTATGTAGACGATGAGCTTACGGCAAAGGCTTTTATTGTGCCGGGGCTTGGTGATGCGGGCGACCTGGCCTTCGGAAGTAAATAATATTACAATTCAACATACCGGGGTATACCAGTGAAAAAAGCTATCATTACTGAAAATGTCAAAGTCGCCCTGGCTTCCGTCAGAAGTCAGCTGGTTCGTACCGTTATTACCGCACTTATCATTGCTGTCGGCATTATGGCCCTTGTCGGCATTTTAACAGCTATCAGCTCAATAAAAGATTCCATCACCGAAAGTTTTTCAAGGCTTGGTGCAAACAGCTTCTCCATACGCAATCGCGAAATGTTCGTTCAGACAGGCGGAGGAAGCCCGCAGGTACACAGAAACATATCATACAGGGAAGCAACGGAATTTAAAGAGCGTTTCAACTTCCCGTCTAAAGTATCCGTTTCGGTATATTGCACGGGCTCGGCAATTGTAAGGCACAGGTCTAAGGAGACAAATCCAAATATTGCCGTAAGAGGGAGTGATGAAAATTATCTTATCACATCCGGGTATGAACTTGAACTGGGGCGTAACTTTTCGGCACATGAGCTGAAATCGGGTGCCGATGTAGCAATTGTTGGCTATCAACTGGCAAAAACCCTTTTCGATGATGACGTAAACCCTGTTGATAACTACGTAACTGCCGGGAATACTCGCTACCAGGTAATAGGTGTTATGAAGGAACGTGGTACGGGATTGGGGTTTGCAGGCGACCGTGACTTTATCATACCTTTGATGTCGGCACGTAAGAACTTTGCAAGACCCAACATGAACTACTCGGTAAACGTAAGCACTAAGAATTATCAGGATATGGAGGCTGCAATGGGCGAGGCAACGGGTTTATTCAGAGTAATACGAAGGGTGAAACCAGGAGAAAAGTCCAATTTTGATATAGCAAGGAGCGATAACATTGCAGAGATACTGATAGAAAACATACGATACGTAACATGGGCAGCCACAATAATAGGTATAATAACACTGGCGGGAGCAGCAATAGGGCTTATGAACATAATGCTTGTATCTGTTACTGAACGTACCCACGAAGTTGGAGTAAGAAAAGCCATAGGTGCCAAAAACCGGACCATCAGGCAACAATTCCTTACGGAAGCAACAGTGATCTGCCAAATGGGCGGTATACTGGGAATAATTTTTGGTGTTGCGGTCGGAAATATATTGTCATTATTAATAGGTACATCATTTATTATACCATGGGAATGGGTAATAGGCGGAATTTTGTTATGCACCGGAGTCGGGCTCGTTGCCGGTTATTACCCGGCAGCCAAAGCAGCCAGACTTGACCCGATTCAATCGCTGAGGTATGAATGATAATTCAAACAGAACAAAATTCAACTCAAGCAGCAAATGCAACTCTTTTATCAGTCAAACTTCGAATAATAGCTTTAAACCCCTTAAAATACCGTAATAAATTTTGAAGATGTTGATGCATTGTGCAAATGTGAGATTTTCTATTATATTCCTGCTACTTTAGTATACTCTCAAGTTCAAGGTTTAGCTTTTCCCAGTTTTTTTCTTCCTGCTCCAGTTCTTGTTTCAGTTTATTGTATTTGTCAAATACTTCAGGGCTGCTTATTACATCAGGGTTGTTTTCCGGGTCCGACATTTGCGATTCAAGGGTTTTGAGCTCTTGTTCCATTTTTTCTATTTTATCTTCTAACCGGGAAATTTTGTTTCGCAGTTTCCGTACTTTGCTTTCTGACTTTTTACGGTTTTCCCATTCCTGCTTCCCTGCAGAATGACCCGGCGAGCTCTTTTCAGCTTGCCTGGTAGTGTTTTCGCCGAAATATTCAAGATCATCCAGATCGTCCAGCTGCCGGCTTTCAAGATAATCGTAAATATCACCAAAATATTCCCTGATTTTGCTGTTTTTAAACTCAAAGACTTTATTAGTAAGACCGTACAAAAAGTCGCGGTCGTGAGAAACGACAATTATTGTACCGTTAAATTGCAATAAGGCGTTTTTGAGAATATCCTTCGATCTCATATCAAGATGATTGGTGGGTTCGTCAAGCACAAGGAAGTTAGCTGGCGACAGCAACATTTTTGCTATTGCCAGACGTGATTTTTCTCCGCCCGAGAGCACCTTTACTTTTTTATCTACATCGTCACCGCTGAAAAGAAAACCTCCGAGTATGTTTCTTATGTTTTTCCTTACCTCTCCTACAGCAATATCATCAAGTGTTTGAAAAACGGTTTTTGCCGGGTCCAGCAGTTCATCCTGATTCTGTGCAAAATATCCTATCCTTACATTATGACCGTATTTCAGCTCACCTTCATGATCGAGATCGCCTGCAATTATTCTTGACAGAGTGGTTTTCCCTTCACCGTTTCTTCCCACAAATGCAATACGCTCTCCCCTGGCAATGTAAAACGATATGTCTTCAAGCACTGTTTTTTCTTCATACGATTTTGTTACGCATGATGCTTCTATTACCACTTTACCGGCTGGTGAAGCATTCGGAAAACGAAAATAAATGGAGGATTGATCGATCTGGTCTACTTCAACCTTTTCCATTTTTTCCAGCATCTTTATTTT
Organism: Bacteroidales bacterium; assembly: GCA_003559855.1. Classification (GTDB taxonomy): domain Bacteria; phylum Bacteroidota; class Bacteroidia; order Bacteroidales; family UBA7960; genus PUKZ01. Next base: position 5,071 of record PWJZ01000052.1, on the reverse strand, counting down.
CGATTGTACCTGCCTGGCTTTTGTTGCTTTGTATCGAAAGCGTTCAATAAATCTTTCGATCTGAGCTACTTGTCTTTGCTGATTATTCATCGCAGCCGTCTCAATTTCAACCCGTTGCCTCCGCATAGCTTCATATTCCGTATAAGAACCTTTATAGTCGAATATTTTACCATTGGAAACTTCCAGGGTCCGAGTAGTAATGTTGTCGAGAAAAGCCCTGTCGTGCGATACTACCATCACCGCTCCCTGATATTCTTTCAGATAATTTTCCAGCCATTGTATTGATTCAATATCAAGGTGGTTGGTAGGTTCGTCAAGCATTATAAGATGCGGTTTTTGCAGAAGGATTTTTGCTATCTCCACACGCATCTGCCAGCCGCCACCAAATTCTCTCATGGGCTTCACCATGTCTTCAGGTAAAAATCCCATCCCGCGCAAAACACTTTTTGCTTTAGTTTCGATCCGCGAACCGTCAAGAAGCTCAAAACGTTCCGTGGCTTCCGCAAGCTCCTGAACAAGATCATTATAGCTTTCTGAACAATAGTCGTCACTGCAGGAAAGTTTTTCATTTAAACCGGCAATTTTTTTTTGCAACGCCAATTCTTCTTTAAATACAGTAAGGCTTTCCCCGATAACCGTATTATCGCTTCGCAATTTGATTTCCTGTGGCAAATATCCTGCCGTAAGATCTTTGGGGCGCAACACCTCACCCTTTTCGGGCGATAATTCACCCTTCAATATCCTCATCAATGTGGTTTTTCCGGCTCCGTTTTTTCCGACAAGACCTATTTTGTCGTTTTTATTGATCAGAAACGCAATATCCTCAAAAAGATAATTTCCGGAAAAATGCACGGACAGATCGTTTATAATGATCATTTCCTTTGCTTATTTTATCTGAAACCGTTAACGGGTAACAAGTGTTGCAGGCGAAGATCATACCGTCACACGTTACCCGTAACCAGATGAATAAAAGATAATCCAGAACAATTATATAACCTATTTTTTTATATCCAGTTTAAGATGCAGTTCTTTAAGCTGTTTTTGGTCTATTGGAGCCGGCGAATCGATCATAATGTCGCGTCCTGCGTTGTTTTTCGGGAAAGCGATAACATCCCTGATCGAATCTTCGCCTGAAAAGAGTGCAACCAGCCGGTCGAAACCCAGTGCTATACCACCATGTGGCGGTGCTCCGTAACAGAATGCATCCATTAGAAATCCAAACTGCCGGTATGCTTCTTCCTTAGTCATTCCAAGTATTTCAAACATTTTTTCCTGCAGGCTTTTGTCATGTATCCTTACTGAACCACCACCTATTTCTATCCCGTTAACAACCAAATCATAAGCATTTGCACGTACCGTGGCAGGGTCGGTATCAAGTTTCGGGATATCCTCTACCAGTGGCGATGTAAAAGGATGATGCATAGCATAATATCTTTTTGTTTCCTCATCCCATTCCAACAATGGAAAATCTTCTATCCACAGACATTCATATCTTTCCTGTTTTCCTATTTCAAGCCTGTTTCCCATCTCAAGTCTTAGCTCACCCAATGCTTTTCGTGTTGCAGTTTTTTCTCCTGCCATTATCAGCAAGAGATCTCCTTCAACCGCATTAAACGCCTGAGCCCATTTTTTCAGGTCATCTTCACTAAAAAACTTATCAACAGATGATTTGATGGTGCCGTCAGTATTTATTTTAACATATACCAACCCTTTGGCACCTATCTGGGGGCGTTTTACCCATTCGGTAAGCTCATCAATTTGTTTTCTTGAATAGTCAGCACACTGCACAACTTTTATACCTGCTACAATTTCTGCATCATCAAAAACCCTGAAGCCTTTTCCTTTTGCAAGGTCATTCAATTCGACAAACTTCATCCCCAAACGTGTGTCGGGTTTATCAGTGCCATAGTATTTCATGGCTTCATAATATGACATTTTTATGAAATTGTCGGGTTTAAAACCTTTCAATTTAATGAACAATTGACTTAACAACCCTTCAAACACTTCGAATATGTCATTTTTATCAACGAAAGACATTTCACAGTCTATCTGTGTAAATTCGGGTTGCCGATCGGCCCTGAAATCCTCATCTCTGAAACATTTGACCAGTTGAAAATATCTGTCGAGCCCTCCGATCATAAGCAGTTGCTTAAAGGTTTGGGGCGATTGAGGCAACGCATAAAACTGACCTGCATTCATTCGTGACGGAACAAGAAAATCACGCGCCCCTTCAGGTGTGGATTTTATTAAAACAGGGGTTTCAACTTCAATAAAATCCAGCTGATGTAAAAAATTCCTTGTCTCAGATGCCATATGATGCCGAAGAATCAAGTTCTGTCTTACAATGTTTCGCCGAATGTCCAGATAACGGTATTTCATACGAAGTTCTTCACCACCGTCAGTATCATCATCTATCGTAAACGGAACATTTTCAGAAGAATTAAGCAATTCAAGGGAATGTACTATTATTTCAATATCGCCGGTAGGAATATGAGGGTTTTTATTGCTCCGCTCAACCACAGTGCCATTGGCTTTGATAACATATTCACGCCCAAGAGACTTTGCCTTATGGTAAAGCTCTTTATTCAGCTCAACACTGAATGTCAGTTGCGTGATACCATAACGGTCTCGAATGTCGATAAAAGTCATCCCGCCAAGATCACGAATACGCTGTATCCAGCCGCACAAAATAACATCACTGCCACAATCTTCTTTTCTCAACTCCCCGCATGTGTGTGTTCTTAACATGGTTTTTATGTATTTGTTGTGTGCAAAATTATAAATTTTCCGCCACTTAAAACAGACATAAGTATATTAACTCATATGAAAAATATAATTGTCTTTTATTATATGTAAACAACATAAAAACGAATTAAAATATTACGTTTTTCACGCTGAAACCAACAACACAACTAAATCTTGTTTTTTACGTATAACATTTTTAAGCCGTAAGTAAAACTAATTTTATCCTTTTAAGTACTAGTACCTATAATTAAAAGATAAAAATTTTGTAATTATGAAAAATTATTTCGTTGATTATCATTTTAATTTTTTATAAGTTTGTAGTGTTAATAGCATTTTATCATTCATAAAATTTTATCTTTAAGCAACATTAAGCGCGAAAAGATATTAATATTAATCGTAAAAAAAGCATCATATGGATAAAAATTCAAGTTTTTTATTTACTTTTGCACTGTTGTTTTTTTCATCAATATCCATGTACTCTCAATCGCTTCAAATTGATTCGGTAAGAATAAATGATATCACATGTCACGGCTATAATAACGGTGTAATTGCCGTTTTTGTTTCAGGAGGCAATGCCCCGTACAGCTACGGGTTAAATAAAGGTTTTTTATCGGTAGAACAAATAAGGAAAAGCGAGCTGACCAGCGAACAATTTTATGTTTTCGAAAATGTTGAACCCGGCGAAAATTATTGGATTGCCCTAGAAGATAATAATGATGAGGTTTCTAAAAAATTAAATATCAACATAAATGAACCGGATAATATATCAGTAGAAATCAAACATGAACCCAATCCTCTTAATCCCAACAATGTTGATGTAAGCATAATTGTCAGCGAAGGCACTCCACCTTACCGGTTGGTTGATGAGTTTGATGAAATGCTCGACAATCCGTTTGAAAATAATATTAAAATTCAGGATTTAGAAAAAAATAATTATCAATGGTATATAATTGACAATAATAACTGCCGCTTAAATATCAAAGTAGAATTGAATTAAGCCGGAAACCATAATAAGCTTAAAATAAAATACTTATTTACTTTAACAAAATGAAACAAAAAGTGCAACAAAATACGAAGAATATGAAAATAATCAAACGACTATTACTTATCTCTACTATACTGTTTTTTACATCCACTAATTCATTTGCGGATCTTAGCATAGACTCTGTTAAAGTTACCGATATTTCTTGTTATGGATATAATGACGGTGAAATTACAGTATATATTTCGGGAGGTACGCCTGAATATATATACGGCTTGATAAAAGGCTTCCTGGACCCCAAGATCATTCAGATCAGTGGTTGGACACCCGAGCTATTTCACACATTCACAAATGTGGCTCCCGGTCACAACTATTGGATAGCCGTTCAGGATGTCGATGGAACGGAAGTTGCAGAATTCAACATTCCGCCTGTTACTGAACCTGATGAGTTAATAATAGATATAACACCCGACCCTGCCCAGGCCTGTCCGGATATGTCTTTGCAATTAGACGGCAATCCGGAAGGAGGAACCCCTCCCTTCAGCCATTTGTGGACTGGTGCTGTCGAGTATTTATCAGATGTAAATATACAAAACCCCGTCTTTATCTCAGATACTCCGGGAGATTACGATTTAATCTACACCGTAACTGATATTAATCTTTGTACGGCAAGCGGTGATATTACCGTTACTGTGTATGAGCATGTGGATGGCGGTGAAATAGCCGAAAGTCAGGACGTCTGCTACGGAGCCATACCCGAACCCTTTACAAACGTTACTTCACCTTCAGGTGGATTTGGCGATTGGTCTTACCAGTGGCAACATCAGGTTGAAGGCGGGTCATGGTCATTTATACCCGGAGCTGTCGGGCTTGAATATGCCGTTACGCAACCCCTTACCGAAACAACACACTACCGCAGGTTAGCAACCAACGAATGTGGTACGGCAGAATCAAATATAATAACCGTAACTGTTTATGACGAAATGGACGGCGGTGAAATTGCCGAAAGCCAGGAAATCTGCTATGGCGATATTCCCGAGCCGTTCACAAACGTTACTTCTCCCTCGGGAGGATACGGCGATTGGACTTACCAGTGGCAATATATGGTTGACGGCGGATCATGGACCGATATACCGGGTGCTGACGAGCTAGAATATGCCGTTACCGAACCCCTTACCGAAACAACACACTACCGCCGGCTGGCAACCAACGAATGCGGAACGGTAGCTTCAAACATAATAACGGTTAGCGTTTATGGTGATATGGACGGCGGCGAAATTGCCGAAAGCCAGACTATCTGCCATGGCGCAATACCCGAACCTTTTACCAACGTTGTTTCGCCCT
>PWJZ01000022.1 GCA_003559855.1 Bacteroidales bacterium | reverse complement strand
TCGAAGTTTCCTATATTAAATATGCTTATAAAGATGGTTCAGAATGGAATTTACATTATGTTGACAGTATTACATCGACATTTACCAATCAATTTAAGTATACCTCCCTGGCTCTGGACAACAATAACTATCCCCACATAAGTTACTATGATTATGACAGAAGAGACCTGAAATACGCCTGCTGGGATGGATCAGAATGGCATATTGAAAGGGTTGACAGTATTGGTAATGTGGGTAAATACTCTTCTATTGCACTCGATAATTCTGACTATCCGCACATAGCCTACCAGGATTACACCAATAATGGAGTCAGGTATGCAAAATGGGATGGCTCTGCCTGGCAAACTGAGACAGTTGAATCGGATCTTGGATATGGACATTATACGTCACTTGCTCTTGATGCAAATGATCGCCCACACATCAGTTCTGCCAAATATAATGAGGTGAGATTTGCATACCGCAACGGTACAGATTGGCATACTGAGGTTGTAGAAGAAATAAGATGTGGCTGGACAGCGCTTGATATTGATGATGACGGTTATTGTCATATTGTTTACTATAATGATGAGTTTCAATCGTTATCTGTCAAATATGCCAAAAGAAGCCCTGTTAGTGTGGAAATTGGTCATCATTTTAAGAATGAGAATAATATTAATATTTACCCAAATCCATCCAAAGAAAGGTTAATAATTGATATTGTTTCAAATAATTCGCTGGAATTTTCTGCGGAAATTTTTGATATACAAGGCAGAAAAATGAAGAAGCGTGAATTTGAAAAAGAAAAAACAGTAATGAATATATCTGTTTTACAGAAAGGTATTTATATTATTAATATAAAAGATAAAAACGGGGAAATAATCAAGTCTGAAAAATTAATTAAGAAATAACATATTTACCTTTTTAACCAAAATAATTTGTATTTGCAGAGTTATTCAGATTTTTGTCGGTAACTGCTGAAATATTATTAAGGTGCTGTTAAAAAAACAATAAAAAGCAGAATTTTCTTCGATCAATGTTCTCTGACACAACGTACTGAATATCCGAATGTTTTGGCAGTATTGTGTCTGTTCAATCTGCCGGAGCTGTGCTGCAAGTCTCTGTACCATACAAGTGTATTGTCATGATCAGCAGTTGAGCTTGACCACCACCATCCGTAGCCGCCTATGTAGTAAAAGGAGCCGAGATGGCTTCGGTCACCTGCCGGCAGCCCTGCAAAACCAAACTTATCAATTCCGTAATGCGTATTGTGTGGGTACCACCGGGGATGCATATCGGTGCTGCACTCACCCCCCATGGGTGAGTCTGCCTGGCGGCAAGACTTCAGGGCATTGCCCAGGCCGTTAACATCATTCTGATAATTAGTTAAGTCGTAGGCATTCAATAAATAATCTTCCAATGTTTTCCATTCATCATCGTCCGGCACATGCCAGCCCTCCGGGCACAAACCCCTGCTGTCATCAACGGCATACCAGTTGTATAACTTTCCATAGGCTTCTGCCATACCTGCTTCAGAAACAATACCGTCAACATTATCGTGCGGATAAACGGCACAGGCACCTTCCTCCGTATTCCGCCATTCAATATTAGATAATCCGGTAATAATTTCCGTTCCGTCAGCATATCTCGTTGTACGCAGGTTTTCCGCCATCCACTCCTGTTCACCCAACACAACGGTCTTGTAGATATTGCCATCAATATCTTCTACTGTTCCGGTTTCAATATCAGCAGGCTTTGTTACGCCATCATCACTGCAACTTAAAGTAAAAATGCCAAAAGCTCCGATAAGAAATAGAAAATAAATCCAAAAATCAGTTTTTCTTTTTTTGATCATAATTTACACGTAAATTTTTAAAATGAATTTGACTTTTTGATGTTTAACTTGTTTAATTATTCTTTGCAAACTTGGCGTTGTCTTGCTTTGCGGTTTTGCATGGGGTCTTTTTCACACTAAAAACGCAAAGAGGTTTCACGCTAAAAACGCAAAGTAATTTATTTACAATCTGAATTTTTTTAGAAAATAATATAAAAAATGTTGATTTCGAGGGCAAATATAAAAAAATTCTTTTGCAGGCAGGAGAATGATCTTATATGAGGGATTTGTAATTGCAATGAACTTTTACGATACAAGAAGCTTACCTGTTCCGATGCATGAGAAAAATTACCTTAGTATATTTATTACCTGGTATGGAGTTTTTTACATCAATGATTGGTATATAATATTTATTATTTGTAATCCGCTGCTTATCCCCTTGGAGTTTATAAAAAATTTACAGGGTTTTGGATCTTGCTTGATGTCTGTCTATAAAATGCTTTTCTTTTGATTTAAGAACCCCGGTATGCTTTGCTATCCAGATACGCTTCGCTATCCAGATACGCTTCGCTACCCCGGTACGCTTCGCTACGGGGCAGGCGGGGCAGGCGGGGCAGGCAAGGATTACTCACTTAATATTTTATTTTATTTGGTGTTTCCCGAATAATCGGGATTATTCCCTTCGGTCATTGTCTCCCTTTGGTCGGCACGCTAAGTTAACGATTTACGATTTACGAAGTTTGGCATAATCACCTGATTTTCTCTCAACTTCTAAAATCAAAAATCGTTAATTGATATTCGTTATTCAAAAAGTTTGCCATGATAGACGGACACTAATCAGATTTTTCACGGTCTCTTCGCTTTTTTCTTATTTTTATTATGCTCCATCTTACCATTATGAACCCCATGGCAGGAAGCAAGACAATCAAAGCGTATGACCATAGGTATAAGGGTATTGCTTCATCTTTCATCATGATGCGATTTTGGGTGTGCTTGTAAAGGGATGGCAATGTTGGTATCCCATCCTTGTTTTTTTCAAAAGATAAGGCATACCGGACTATAGCTTCCCATACTTTGAACTCTTGCCCGTTGTGTTTCACAATTGTTTGGTCAATATCTTCAAAGGGTTTGCCTTCCTGATTTCTCGGGACTATTTTAAGGCGCGGCAACAGTTCTCCCACAACGGGAAGATAAGAAGCAAGGTGATAGTCTGAAACCATGTGATAAAGTGTTTCGTCACATTTTTCAATTTCCCGGAACATATCTTCCGACTGTACATTTTCACCTGTGTAAAGCTCTGCGTTAATAACCGAACGATAAGCCGGCACCGGGATATCGAGCAAAGGTATTGTCAGCCACAATGCCTTGCCGGGGTCGTAGCTATATCTTAAACCCGAAAACTGAAGGAAAAACGTATCTCCCAGCACAAGCTGCAGCAGTGATGCTATTTCCAGAAGATTGAAAACATTCTCACCTGTGAGGTGAAAAGATACCAGGGGGTATCCCGGGCTCATATCAGGTCCCATACCCACGCTGGACACGGATGCCAGATCAAAGAAAGTTATTTTGCCTTTTGACCATTCTGTAGTACCGGGCAAAATATCGCCGCGAATAATCCCGTTAGCCTGGAAAGCTATATCTACAGGTTTTCCAAGCAATTCGCCTGTCATAAGCCGCATGGCATCGGTTATGAAATTGCCTGTTGTAGTCTCGGTTTTTTGATATTCCTTTACCAGGGGGAATTCCGAACAGATAACAATTTCATTAAAATCACTTACCAGGCTACCGGTATATGACTTTATAAACTTGTTTAAAAAGATGCCGTATTTATCGATCAGGGCTGCAATTTCCGGGTCTTCCTCCACTGTGCTGTCAAGGCGGGTAAAATATGGTGTGTTATGCTCATCGTTTAAAATCCGCAAACTTCCTGTTGCAACATCAAAAGCCAGTTCGAGTTTACCCATGTGCTGAAGGAAATAGCCGCTGTGCATGATAATTGTGTTATTTATGATTTCAGGTTTGGCTGTTTTGTAATGGTAGTGACCTCCGAGAATAATGTCAATACCTTCTGTTTCTGATGCTAACCGGCGGTCTTCAGTAATTCCGGAGTGAGTAAGAGCAATAACTATGTCTGCTCCGGCATCACGGAGCAGTTTCACCTGCTTCGGTGCTGCTTGAGCGGGGGGGATAATACTTACAGGATAAGCAGCCGGTGCAACCGAAAATGCATCTTCTCCCATCAATGCAAAAACACCTATAACGATGCCATTATCCGGAGTGAAAAGGTGATTTTCCGGAATTTGCGC
>PWJZ01000100.1 GCA_003559855.1 Bacteroidales bacterium | reverse complement strand
CTGCTACTTCGTGGTCTCCCTGCGGTCGAAATGACAGGATCATCTTAGAGAAGAGGGGGTAATAGAGGTGGCGGCTGCGCCACCACCCGCTCTCAATCTCTACGCAAAAATCATTTAAAACCGCACACAGTACGGTAAGAAAACCCGCCGCTAACAATACCGGCCGGATACATGCGGTACGCTGCACCTTGTTATAGTGCAATGCTTTGATTCTTCACACCGTAAGTCTTGTAAAATAAGGCAAAAGGCCAAGAGACGCGCCAGAAGATAGTCTGTACGGGGTTTGCACCTGATTGAGAGGAGACGCGCCTAGGCACGTCTTTACTGACGGGGATATAAAGCTTTATAATGAAAATCTTAGTTACTATATTTCATATTTTGATTGATTTTATATATTTCGGAAAATTATTAAATCAAATTATGAAAATAGAAAATGATGATCTCTATTTCGAGGAGAAATATCGCATTTCTTCTGCAAGATTAAAGGGATGGGATTATAGAAATCCTGCTTTATATTTCATTAGAATAAAGGATGGTTAACAAACGGTAATACAATTATTTGCGTGTTCAAGTAATTAAAATTTAGTATTTCTAACCCATGGAACCCTCATGCTTTATTTATCCGCTTTTGTGAACGTTTAGTTAATGAGGGTTTCATTACTATTTGCACAAAAGATATGAAAAACTTTTTCGGATATATTGAAAATGGGATTATGTACTTAAATGAATTGGGAAAATTTGCCTGTGAGTATATGGAAAATATCAATACCAATAAGGAAAATGCAAGGATCATTAATCATGTGATTATGCCAAATCATGTTCATGCTATAATAAAATTAAAGAATAAAAAGTCAGAGAAGAGATCTAATAATTTTGGCCCTTTGATACCCGGTTCATTATCATCACTTATAAATCATTACAAAGGTGGGGTTACCAAATATGCAAATAGAAATAATCTACCTTGGAATGGTTGGCATGAACGTTTTCATGATAATATTATCCGTGACTTCAATCAATACGAAAAAATTAATGATTATATCACCAATAACCCGATCAATTGGAATTCCGACCGATACTTTCACCAATGAACGTTTGTAAAGACGTGCCTTTCCGGCTTTCTGCACCTTTCTTATCCCCGGCAGAAGGGTCATTTCGACAGGCAGGGAGACCACGAAGTAGCAGCGAAGCTAAATCCCGATATAGAACAGAAGTTTCTCCTTCAACCTGTGTAAAAACAGCGTTTTCAAACCACCGGTACCCTGACGGGGTTAACGGAAATAAACGGCAAATTGTTAATAAGTTGTGCGGGGCAATTTGCCGGTTTGGTGGCGGTAAAAGGTAGTATCGTTTAGTGTGCTATCCGCACACGCCTGGTTACTATTTTTTCTCCTGTACGGATCTGCATGAGATATATCCCGGGGCGTTGGCCGCTTACGTTAATTTCGGTTTTTGATGCATTCACGGCAACATCCATTATAACCTGTCCGCTGATGTTTATCAGTCTTATCTGATCTATCACATCGTTTGACCGGACGTTAAACTTATCGCGGGCGGGGTTTGGGAATACCGACAGTCCGGTGGCAGCCGGTTCTTTTGTTTGCATGATATTTTCGGAGTATGCAGCGGGTTCGGGTTTTTGTTTTCCGTGCTGCATATGCAGGTAGAACCGTCCGAGTGGGTCAGCATTAGCGGGAATATGTGCCGTATATTTTTCTTCCGACAGGTTTGTAAGCGTGCCTGTTTCGGTGTCTTCCAGCATTGGCATTACGTTGTCGGGCAGCGACATTGATTTGGCCGAGAAGGTCACCTGTCCGCCCTTGGCATATGTTATACCGAGAGGTATTGTGGCGGGTATTTCCGCGTCAACATTCCACAGCTCGGGCAATGCCTGCAGGACAAGGTCGGGGCCGGCCGTTTCACCGGCCAACCGGCTGTAAAACTTAAATGAGGGGTCATTGGTAAAAAGCCCTGCGTCGTAGCCTACATCAAAGTCTGTGGTCATGTTTTTGTTGAATGCCAGTGCGGTTGCCGGCGACTGTCCCTCATTGTTTTCCGCCTGCAACACTATTTTGTGCCAGTTGTCGTGTTCTTGTTGCTCTTTTCGGAATTGCGGGTTTTCATGTTCACGCATACCGGTTTCAAATACCACGGTACCTCCGCCGTCTTTGGCTCTTACAAGAAAGCCCTGGGCGGAAGCCAGGTAGTTTTGCGACAAGCCCGGAACGCTGTTGATAATCTTGTAATGACCTGCAACGGGGTCCCACACATATAATCCGTAATATTCAGGGTCAAGCTGATCACCATACTTGCTTAAGAAGCTGTTGGCACCATCGTTGACATTCAATGCGCAGGCAAACGGATTGCCTATACCGTTCCATCCGCTACCATCCCTGGTGATATCAACAGAGAGGTCATCATGCACCAGGGTGCCTTCAAAAGCAATGGTGCCCAGTGATCCAAGCCCCACACCATAAGCGACGCCGGGCTCTACATTGCCGGCCTGATTGGGCGGGTAAAAATCGGACCACTTGCCGTTCTCTTCATCATAATGTTGCATGGCATAAATATTATGACTGGCATTATATGCTATAACACCATGGTTATAGCTGAGAAATTGCTGAATGGACTGACCTGAGACGGATGTTGATACGATATGAAAAGTTTGTGCACCGGCTATATATCGTCTTACTGTTGCTTCAACACCGCTGTTATTATGAATAAAAGATGCCGAACCGTATGTAGCCGACTCCAGTATCAACCCGCCTGCGCCGCTGTTGTTGGTTACAGTGCCTTCTGAATTCAACTTGCCGCGGGGAAAAATTGTCAGAGTGCCGTTATTCACCAGATCTCCTCCTTCGGGGCTGATTGTCAGCAACCCGTAATCACATATCTCTAAATCGCCATGGTTTATTAATTCTCCGTCGCGATCGATAATAATAGTACCGTTATTTTCCAGCTCACCGCCTGAGTCAACTGTTAAAACGCCTATATTTGTCAATATTGCCGTACTTCTGATAGTCAAAAAACCGCCGCCCTCTATAGTCATAGTGCCGGAGTTTATTAATTTACCTGCGCTGCCTATAACTGACCCTCCGTCTGCTGTAATGGTAAAAACACCCTCATTTCTTAATATCCCATCCTCACGAATCGTTACAATACCATGATTCTCCAGTGAACCAATAACCGTAAGATTTTTGCCGTCTTTTACGGTTAATACCGTACCGTCATCAATACAAAGAAAATATATACCTGCATTATCATTTGAAACTACAGGGGCATTATCATATCCGGAAGGAATTATTATTTCGTCACTTGCCGAAGGGATTGATGCATGCACCCAATTATCACTGTCATGCCAGTCACTGTCTTTTTGTCCGGTCCATTTGTTATGAAGTACAAGTATATCAATATTTTTTGAAATGTTAAAATTGGCAAACCTTGCTTCTATTCTGACTATAACATCTATCGTTCCGGTATGTTCAATGATAATATCTTCTATCGTAAGCTCACCGTTATCAAACGGGGCGCCACTCAAAACTTTAAGAACCTCATTGTTGGTCTGGTCTTCAACGGTAACACGGTAATCATCTAAGGAGGCATCCAAAAGAGTTCCGTTGTAAGTGGCATTTTCTATTTCAAGATCAAACTCTATGTCAACAACCTGATATCCGGGATCAACGATGTAAAAATCCGTCCCGATCTCATTCTGGCTGAAACCCGTGATGCTTATCAAAAATATGAGTAATAAAACGTATATTTTTTTCATGGCTTTATTTTTTTTATGCTAATCAGGCCCGGTTTACATCTTGTTAATGTATAACGGAATACCCTGTTAACTTGTTTTTTAAATTTTAGTTCAGAATTTTAAATTAAAACTCATTTATTTTATTTTATAAAATAGCTGATATCATTTTTCACTTTGCAAGGTTATAGGATTTTTTTTATTGTGCCGCTGATTTTCATATCCTGTATTTCAACAACAAACAAAACTTAAATTTGTTTTACCGGCGGTTTTTTCTCACTGTTAAATACTATTTCCCTGATATATTATAAGCTATTTATACAAATATAACGATAATTTCCTGAAAAAAAGCAGAAAAACACTTATTTTTCAATTATTTGCATATTT
>PWJZ01000031.1 GCA_003559855.1 Bacteroidales bacterium | reverse complement strand
CAAATTTAAATTTGTATATCCGATGTGAAATGATAATTAAGATTTAATGTTACTTTTGAAAAATTTTAGAAACCTTTAACCTATAACTAAACCAACAACTTACATAACTTTGTCATTAGTAGCGAAGCGAAGGAACTCGTCAAAGAACAGCCAGGTCTCAGAACAAAGCCCCGGCGCAGCGAAGGAACTCGTTGAATAACAGCCAGGACTCGAAACAAAGCTCCGGGCGAAGCGAAGGATTCCGCTGAATAACCGCCGGAGACAGGAACAAAAGCCGGCAAAGCGAAGCATCCCGCTGAAAAATCCTGAAACCCCATTAACGTTAAAAAATTTGTTTCTTTCGTTTTTTTCATTAGTTTTACATATTCAATAAATTAATTATTACCACAAAAGGAGCAAGCCAAAAATCCTGAACAGAGTAGCCGGAAATAAAAGAATAATTAAAATGAAAGCAATAAATAAAAAAATATTGTTATTAACGCTTGCAGGGTTTGTCCTGACAGGTGGATGTGATAAAAATGACACAACCATTGAGAAAGACTTTTACTATTCAGATAACAGGAAAATTTATCTTGAAAAAGCCGAACACTGGTTAACAGTTCAGGTAACAGAAGACGGTACGGAAAAATTTAAAGATGAAACGTTAGATAAATTTGATTTTGAAATCAGGTTGCGTATTTACCCGGAGCGTCATTTCTTCTGGGTTGAAAAAAGAGATGGTTCAAAAATTGATGTGAACAATTTAACTGAAGAAACAAATATAGTACGTACTTTTCCGGCATATTATAAAATTTGTGATGTGGGTGGAGACACGATTCACTATATAATGACTGATGTTTTTTCTGTGCGGTTTGCTGATGATGTATCAAAAGAAGAAGTCAAAAAAATGAACGAGCAGTATTTCGTTGAAATCATTAATACGGGATTTGACAATGAATATTGTTTGAGGCTTACAGAAAAATCGTCACTTACCACACTTGAAGTTGCAAATATTTATTACGAAGATGATTTAACCATATGGTCATTGCCTAGCTTTTTAGTTCCAATTACATTCGAATCATCAAAAAATAACTCATATTTTGACGACCAGCGGCATTTATTATAATGAAAAAAACAATTAAACCATGAAAACAAACAATATTTTTTTGATGATCCTGGTAATTATTACTTCCTTTTGTGGTTGTGAAAAGAATGATGTTGAAAAAGATATAGATAAAGGTGAAGTTATATTCGAACTTAAAAAGACAGAATTTAAAAAGGGAGAAACTATTAGAGCTTATTTTATAAATGAAAAAGACCATGATATTTATAGAGTTACATCATCCACGAGTGTTTCATGGCTGGAAAAATTTAAAGATGAAAATTGGGAATCTTTATTTTATGGTGATACTGGCTTACCAGTGGTGACTTTTTTAAAAGTAGAATCCGGGGAATCTGTTTTTATAGAATATCCTTACACAAAATTAGAACAAATGGTTGAGAACACAGAAGGAATATATCGGTTTTCTGCAACCATATCTTTTACACCGGATTTCAAATCAGACCATAAAAAAATTGTATCTGAAGAATTTACAGTAGAGTAGTAAGTTGATGATTACCACAAAAGGAGCAAGCCGAAAATCCTGAAAAGAGTAGCCGGAAATAAAAGAATAATTAAAATGAAAGCAATAAATAAAATAATATTGTTATTAACGCTTGCAGGGTTTATCCTGGCAGGCGGATGTGATAAAAATGATACATCTGAACCCGAACGTGTTGAAGTAATAGGTGAGCGTAAATATCTTCTTGTTAATTCACAGTGGATATTTATAAACGAAGAGGGGGATACTGTACGTTTTTCACCGAAACGTATTATTGTTAGTTTTACTGCTGACATGACAGACATACAAGAGATATTACAAACTTTAAACATTACAGATGTTGATATTGCCAGTGGACCTTCAAGTGGTGGTTTTTATGTTCTTCATACTTCAACAGTAGATAGAGGATTCGAAGTCATGCGTATATTATATGATCACCCCTTGGTTGAGTCTGTCTCATTTTCAATTTATGGTGAGCGGCTGACAACTCTGAATGATACACATTATCCGGTTCAAAGTAATCTGCTGAATTTGTCGAAAGTGAATATGTTTTCTACATAAATAATTTTCCGTATTGAGCATCTGTGTCATGGAGTTGATCACTCCTATCAGTCTTGTTAGAAACAAGAGAGTGTAAAGAAGGAAAATATAGTCTTTGTGTAATTTACAATGATTCCACCGGCTTCGTAAATATAACTGCTAATATAATCTATCCTGACTAGAGTGAAGATATAGAGATTACCAAAGACAATACATAGGCAAGCACAAAACCATCGATAATTCAAGCACCATGGTAAATGGTCAAGAAAAACTCCAGCTTTGCAAAGGCGAATTAGCTGATAAAGAGCTGCTTCATAAAGTACAGGTGGTAATTGAGTGAGGTTTTTGCACAACAAAAAAGCAACCTTTAAGCAGCGTTTTGATTTTTTTTTCGTATTATTCTAATGATACATGAGCCCACTTTAAAAAGTTCAAAAATATTATTTCCCGCAGATTTCGCTGATATGCCCTGTTGGATATTTTTTTTATAAATTTACTCTATTATTAAATTATCCTACGGGGTAAACGCAGATTATAAATTCCTGATAATCAATTAAATTTATCAGCGAAAATCTGCGACATCTGCGGGAAAACACTTTTTAGAGTAGTCTCAACTTTTAATTTTGGATTTTGAGTTTTTCTGTTTTATGCAGGTAAGGTTATGATAATTTGAAATTGTTGAAAATTATTCTTAAGAATCAATAACAACATTTTTTCAGATAGTTTATCTTTGCAGAATGCAAGAGATGATATTGATATTGGATTTCGGTTCGCAGTACACGCAGTTGATAGCCCGGCGTGTGCGCGAGCTTAATGTTTATTGCGAGATAAAGCCTTTCAATTATGTTCCTGAAAATTGGGATAATATAAAGGGTGTGATATTAAGCGGGAGTCCTTCCCGGGTTGTTGATTCCAGTGCTCCGAAAATAAATATTGTTGATTTTAAGGGCAGAGTACCCGTAATGGGCTTATGCTATGGTGCTCAATATATTGCAAAAGCACTGGGAGGCATAGTAGAAGCATCACCAACAAGAGAATACGGGCGTGCCAATTTGTCGTGGATTGATCATAACTCACCGCTTTTAAAGGGTATGAGCCAGAATACGCAGGTGTGGATGTCGCATGGTGATTATATAAGCAAACTGCCGGAAAGTGCTTCGTGCATTGCAAGTACCTGCGACATTAAAAATGGTGCTTTTGGCATGGAAGAATACAAATTATACGGGCTGCAGTTCCATCCCGAAGTATATCATACCACAGAGGGTATCAAGTTGTTGAAAAATTTCCTGGTTGATATATGTGATTGTAAACAGGACTGGACGCCTGAGCATTTTGCGGAAACTGCTATTGACAATTTGCACAAAAAGATCGGTGATGAAAAGGTTGTACTTGGCTTATCCGGTGGCGTTGATTCAACGGTTTCAGGTATGTTATTGCATAGAGCGATAGGAAAGCAGTTGTATTGCATTTTTGTTGACAATGGTTTGTTGCGCAAAAACGAATTTGAAAAGGTACTGGCTTCCTATAAGGATATGGGCTTGAATGTAACGGGTGTGAGAGCAGCCGGAAGATTTTATGATGCTCTTAAAGGAAAGACTGATCCTGAAGACAAGCGTAAGGCGGTAGGCCATACTTTTATAGAAATATTTGATGAGGCGGCACATCAGATTAAAGATGTAAAATGGCTGGCACAAGGCACTATTTATCCTGATGTTATAGAGTCGGTTTCGGTCAACGGCCCGTCGGTTACGATCAAGTCGCATCATAATGTCGGTGGTTTGCCTGAAAAGATGAACCTTAAAATTGTTGAGCCACTAAACAGCCTTTTCAAGGATGAGGTGCGGCGATTGGGAAAAACAATTGGTGTTCCTGCCGGTATTCTTAAACGCCATCCCTTTCCCGGGCCCGGGCTTGCAATAAGAGTGCTGGGTGAGGTTACGGCGGACAGGGTTGCTCTTTTACAGGAGATAGATGATATTTATATTGAACAGCTAAGGGAATATGATCTGTATGATAAGGTATGGCAGGCTGCAGCTATATTGTTGCCCGTAAGCTCTGTCGGTGTT
>PWJZ01000083.1 GCA_003559855.1 Bacteroidales bacterium | reverse complement strand
CATTAGGAGTGCAGCGAACTAATGACTTAGCTGGGTTTAACCCCGATTTAGAAAAACTTAATTTGTAAGCATATTTGATTGCAAATTTTTAGTTTTTCTTAATCGATTTGTCATTCTACTGGCCTTGTAAACAATGTATAGGATATAATTTTATCTAATGGCGTTAATTAGAAACAAACGGCTAATGACAAATTTGGGTTTAATCAACCTGTATTTTAACAGCCAATACTCCAAGCAATATATTATGGCCCATTATCGGGTTAATAAACATTACTTCCCCCTGATATTCTTTCTTAACCAGCCTGTTTACATTAAAATCTTCCTCAAGGACAACTTCCCCCTCATCCTTTTTATCAGTTGACATTGTAATTTCAAAGCTTTCAGGGTCAATTAGCTGAACTTTAATGACATTAGGCACCTTAATTAACTCATTAAATAAATGATTAACCTCTTCTCTGTTATTTCTGATTAATTCGCTTCTTATAGACCACGAAAAAACCTCGGTCAGAAATTTCATGTTTGAAATGTTCAGGCTGTCAATTTTATCCTTATGCTCAGATATTAATTTTTCAGTTTTTTCTTCATGCGTTCTTTCAAGCATGTTGACCCTGATCATTGAATAAAAAAACAAACCGATAATAACAAGCACAAGAAGTAAAACAAATATGTGTTTTTTAATAAATTTCATAAAAACGTTTTCACTTTTGTGCATTTCGCCCGAATAGCTATCTTCTTTTTTTGCTGCCATGATGTTTTTGATTTATTTATTGAATCCTTACCAAAAGTCCACTAATATTGTTTTCCGCAAATTTAACCCACAGGATATTTCCTTTTTATAAATTTCCGTTTTTTATAAAATAATCCAATGGAGTGCATCTGCAAAAATACTTTTTAGAGTGGGTTTATTATTTAATATTAAAAAACTATTTCCAATTAATGTAAAAATACGCATTTTTTTAATACTACAATAAATGTTTCATTATTTTTTTCCGGAATTTTTAAGCACAAATATTCCTATTGTTATTCCGGTTATTGCTATAACGGCGCCTGCTCCAAAAGCACCTGCATAACCTTTAAGCGCAAAAGCAATTCCGATAACCGGTGGCCCGAGTGTTTGACCTGTACGTAACATTGCCGCGCTCACCGACATGAATATGCCCCTCATTT
Organism: Bacteroidales bacterium; assembly: GCA_003559855.1. Classification (GTDB taxonomy): domain Bacteria; phylum Bacteroidota; class Bacteroidia; order Bacteroidales; family UBA7960; genus PUKZ01. The sequence goes on along the minus strand of PWJZ01000083.1, from coordinate 14,565 downwards.
CAATGGTTGCTTTCTCGGCAAGCAGTGTATGAATACTGGGAATCAACAGTCCATTACCCATCCCGAAAACAATTGCCGGAATAATAAACAACCACAACGTATCAATTGCCAAAATGGCGATCATTGCTATCAAATGTAAAAAAAACCCGGCAATAACAAGCTTATATTTCATGAAATGTCTGCTTAATATTCCCAGCCGGCTTGAAACTATTGCCGAACTTATTGATGACGAAAACATAACCACTCCGATAATTAATGGAGATGCACCAAAAACCTTTCCCAGCATTGTGCTGAGATATGTCAGGTAGCTTCCGTAAAGGACTATAAAAACAAGGATCAAGGCAATAAACAAACCGTATACACTGGGATCTTTCATTCCTTTCCAGGCATTTTTCAGATATATTGTTAATGATAGTCTTTCTCCGACCCCCGGATTCTTCAGATATTTTATGGCAAAAAACCCAATGAAGACAGCCAGCCATGGCAACAAAAACGGATAGTTCCATGAAAAAATTGCAAGAGCACCTCCTATAAGCGGATAAAAAGCAGTTCCCATGCTTAAAACGCTTGCATTAAAACCCATAATACGGGCACGTTGAAAACCGGTATATAAATCACCAATAAGTATCGTGCCCAATGATCCAAGCGAAGATGCACCCACACCCTGTATGAAACGCAGTATAAGCAATAAATGATAATCTTTAATAAAAAAACAAACCCCGCCTGCTATCCCAAACAAAATAAGTGAAGGGATCAATACCGCTTTCCTTCCAAACCGGTCGGCAGCAAGCCCCAGAAATGGAGTTAAAAATATGCCGGGTAAAGTAAATACCGTAATCAACATTCCTACCTGGGTTTCAGACAAATCCAGGGCATCCATAATGGCAGGAAATGCCGGAGATATGCTTGAAACTCCCAAAACCGCCATCAAAGTAACACCAAATATTATGGCAAGATTTTTACCGCCTCCCTTAAATGTTTTTTCTTCCAATTATAAAAAATTACTAAATACAGATTATTTTGATAATGATAAATTTCAAATATAATAAAGTGTTTAAAAACAATTGTTCTTCTAAATGTTTTGGTGAAAATCCGCTCGAGAATCGTATAAAAACGTTTTTCATTAAATGACAACGGTTATTTTATATTAATAAAACAGAAGAAATTAATAATCATGCTTAGTTATCAACAATTGTTAATAACATAAAGCCCTGTTTGTCATAAGCTTACATGGTTAATTATTAATAACTGCAAAAGTTACTAACAATTTAACAAATTCCTTGTTCCATTTTAATTCACAATAAGGTTTAAATTTGCTTTGCCTTAAATAATGAACCCTGCTACACGACAATGATAAATCTGAAAGAGCATTTCAAATTAACAGCGGTTTATACTTTTTTTGCGGCATTTCCTGCTTTGCTTCAGCTTATAGTTTACCCTATAATCGAAGGGAAAGAACGTCTTGGCGCCGAAGATTTCGGATACCTGGCAATTACCGAAGCAATTATATCATTAGTATTTATCATTTGCCTTTTCGGAACCGGAAACGGTATTGCCAGGCTTTACTATGACAAGCGGGATAATATCACTGATTATAACAGGCTTGTATCAACGGTGCTGAGCGGTATATTGGCACGTGGATTTTTGCTTACAGGCCTTTCCCTGGTTTTTGCTCCTTATATCGGCAATCTGTTTCCACAACCTGCCCTGCAAAATTTCAGTGAATACGGACCGCCTTTATTTATTGCAGGGCTTAACAGGGCTATAATAGCAATGGCCGTGATTTTATACAGGCATGAAAAAAGATTGCAGCTATTCATAATAATAAGCCTGCTTTCAGGTATTCTCCGTTCGAGCTTCCAGGTGGCAGGAGTATTATTATATGACCTTTCTTTTATCGGTTATGTTTATGGTACCGCTGCCGGCGGCGGTATCGTATCACTCGGCATTGTCATATTCCTATACAAGAATTGCGGATTTCATAATAATAAAAATATTAACTCAAACTTATATCCTTTCTCAATACCGTTGTTTTTTTCCGACCTTATTTTTTGGGGATTGCTATTTGCCGACAGGTTCTTCCTGCTCAATCAACCCGAAAACCTTGGAATATATGATAACGCCATGAAATTTGCCATCGGCATCCAGCTTATAATACAAGGATTATCAAGCTCGGTGCAACCCGAAATCTTCAGATACTTAAAAGAAGGAATCAAATCAAAAGAAAATGAAATAAAAAAACTCTCAAACCTGTTTATTGCAGAATCGCTCATAATTATTGCCATAACCATAATCCCTGTCATGATATATATAACTGTTTTTTATGAAACAGAGCTGATATTATCATCAGGTCTGATTGCAATAATATTCATCCGCTTTATACTTAAAACACAATATATGGTTTTTTCCTGGCCGGTAATGTTTAGCAAAAAAACCAAACTGTTTTTTTTGATAAATGGCATGACGCTCATTATAAACCTTGGCATAAACTGGATTCTGACACCACGAATAGGATACTATGGAGCAATAATAGCTTTTTTTTCAGCTTTTATGGTTCAGGTGATCGCTTTCAAAACAGTACAGCAAAAAATTTGCCCAATCAAATGGAACTACAACAAAACCTTTTACTTACCCTTTGCAATAGTTATAATTGCAATACTTCTTGAAATAATAAAAATAATGTTCAACCTTAACCCTTTTATTACTTCTTCCTTACTGTTTTTAATTATTTTCACCGGATTGTTCAAAACGTACAGGAGTGACCTGAAAGAACTGATTAAACCGGGCGGTCAACAATAATCTTAAAACCATATGATTGATTGTAAAGATCCTTAACCAACTCATTTACGTCCTTCAGACTGCATAAACTCAAAAACCCCTTAAATTTATTTACATTCCGCATATTTTTTTTTAATTTAGCACTAATATTTCAACGTTGCTTTTATATCAAACAATTTTCATTTTAAAAATGAAAAAGATTGACACTCACTTACATGTTAATTTTTTAGGATTAGATGCTGAAGGGATCCTTGATTATATGAATTCGAAAAACATAGAAAAATGCTGGCTGTTAACCTGGGAAGAAAAACACCCTGCTTTTAAAAGCTTATACAAAAATCTGACCATAGAAGAAATCCTGGATATCTACGAAAAATATCCGGACAGGATAGTTCCTTTTTATGCACCGGACCCCGGAAGGTCTGACTGGAAAAGAATTATGAAATATTATCACTTGAAAGGTGTTGAAGGTTGCGGTGAATTGAAGGTAACATACAAGTGGCTGGATGATGAAATAAAAAAAGTACTTGACGGGTTGAAAGAACTCAATATGCCTGTTATATTTCATATGGAAGAAAGTAATTATCATTTTTTTATTAAACAAAACAACTTTTTAAACAATATGCTTTATAAGCTTCTGAACGGAGCTTTTAACGGAATTACAAGGAAATATGCAGAACAGTTTATTGATAAAACAGGCCTTTTCAAAGAAAGGTTTCAAAAAAGACTTCATTATTTTCCGGGATACATGATGGATTTTACCGGTTTGGAATACCGGCTCGAACAATATCCGGATATAAATTTCATAGCGCACGGCCCTGCATTCTGGAATAATATTGAAAAAAACCCGGATCCATATCTTAATATAGGAAAAGGAAAAATAAAAAGTAAAGGAATAAGCGTTCAGCTTCTTGAAAAATATGATAACCTTTACGCTGATACTTCCGGAAAAAGCGGATTTCATGCATTAAAAAGAGATCGTGATTTTACAAAAAAATTTCTTGACAAGTTCTGTGAAAAGATACTTTTCGGAACCGATAATCAATACCAGCTTCCATTTGAAGACCTAATCCGTAATGCAAAAATACCTAAAAAGAAACTGAGAAGAATAATGCGGGAGAATGCAGCAACCTTATGTGAGTAAGTAATATGGGTCTTTGCTTAATTTATCATCCAAAAACAATCTCAGCTCCTTTAATCTGAAAGCATAAACCTTAACCCCGTCAAGATCGTAATAATCAAGTATACCTCCTTTCTGTAAATGCCTCGATATTTTATGCCTGTTCCAGATAATCGATACATACTTGTTAAACCAGTGATTATTAACATAATTGACTACCGAAATATCATTATGTTCATGTGTATCATAGTATATTATTCCTTTGTATTCGGTCTTATTTATATAAGGAACCATGTTTTTGTACTCCGAAAAATGGATCTGAGAGCTTACAGCCCACTTTGTACCGATGTTAAGGCATAGCACGTTGTCACGGTCAAGTTGATCAAAACAGCTCCCCTTACCGAAAGTTTCCTTACTGTAACTGTTTTCAAAGCCATAATCGCCATAAACCAGCAATGAATAGATCGGATCATCGGTTCTGTATGTGATATCATTCAGAAACAACCAGGAAAACATGCCATACTCAGGCCTGGAATATACTTTATGATAAAGTCTTGTAGTTCTGAATGAGGGGGTAAATCCCGGTGCAATAATACTTTCAAATCTTTTGGTCAGAACTTCCATAATGAAATCATAAGGATCAACACCATAACCGTTTTTTATCTGCCTTAAACCTATATGTACAAAAACAGTCTTATAATCCCTGTAATTATCCAGCACATCTTCCAGCAATTTACGATCTGATGCTGCAGTTATGCTTTTTTTACGCATCAGGTAGTTGTATCGTAATGTATTGTATATTATTTTAGGCGACCTTATTCCTTTCAGCATATATGATAATCTTTTCTACTATTTTGTTTATGTTTTATACGGATAAAGACATTTAAATAAAAACAAATTTATATGCGCTTAAACTATAATTTATCAAATATAGTTTTATTTGATATCCGGCAATATTTTAGTGTAAAAATCCCAGATTACTATTCCTGCTGCAACACTGATATTGAATGAATGTTTTGTGCCGAATTGCGGTATTTCAAGAAAACGATCACATTCTTCAAGTACACTTTCCTGCACTCCTTTTACTTCATTTCCAAAAACAACCGCATATTTATTATTTTCCACGGGTTGGAATGAATGCAACGTTTCCGAACCCTCCACCTGTTCGAGAGCTATAATTGTATAGTCTTTTTTTTTAAGATCCTCGACGGCCTCTTCAGTTTTGTCGTAATATTTCCAGTTTACGGACCTTGTAGCACCAAGCGCTGTTTTCTCTATTTCTTTGTTAGGCGGGCAGGCTGTAATACCGCACAGCAATATGCTTTCGATACGAAATGCATCAGCGGTACGGAATACCGACCCGGTATTATACATACTTCTTATATTGTCAAGCACCAGTATTAACGGAAATTTATCCTTTTCCCTGAATTCTTTCTCATCAATCCTGCTTAGTTCATCCATTGATAATTTTTTCACAACCATTACCCGTCTTTTTTCAGAAGTTCTTCGACAAGTTTAAGGGTGCCTGTACCGGCTTTTTCCTTTATAAACCGGACATCAGGAATATGAGCAGCAAACACATCGCCGGGATCTATGATATAAATGGGTGTGCCGGGCTTCACATAATTAACCAGTCCTGCTGCCGGATAAACATTCAATGAAGTGCCAATAATAATGTAAATATCTGCTGTGGAAGATATTTCGGCTGCATTGGGTATCATAGGCACCGGCTCGCCGAACCAAACAATATGCGGCCGCAACTGCGAACCCTTTTCACATGTATCGCCCTTTTTCATTTCCCACCCCTTAAGCTCATATACCAGATTTTCATCTGCCGTACTGCGAACTTTTTTCAATTCACCATGCAAATGCAAAACTTTTGAAGAACCCGCACGCTCATGCAGATCATCAACATTTTGAGTTATAATATGAACATCATACTTCTCTTCAAGCTTAACCAAAGCATAATGACCGGCATTAGGCTCAACCTCGTAAAGCTGCTTGCGACGCTGATTATAAAAATCTATAACCAGATCCATGTTACGCTCCCATGCCTCAGGAGTGGCAACCTCCGATATGTCATACCTGTCCCATAAACCACCGCTGTCACGAAAAGTACTGATGCCGCTCTCCGCACTGATGCCCGCACCAGTTAAAACTACCACCTTCTTTTTGCTCATTTGTTAAATAGTTTTAAAAAATCATTGCAAATTAATATTCACCTATTTATTGCTAAATTACATAATTTATCACGAAATTTTAAAAAAAAATCCACAATTCAATACAGGCCATAATTAATCATAAATAAAATTATATCACCTATCTCAATAATAACTGAATCGGTTATTACAAGCATATTGCCGAAAAATTACCTATAGTCATTTTTAAGTGTTTTACTAAGATTTTGTTAAAAATACAGGATAACTTTGTGCTTACTACATACGTATCATTATTTGAATCAGATTATGATTTCAAAAACAGACATTGAATATATGGAAAACTATTATGTTGTAGAGTCGGAAGACAACCCCGGCATATACTGTGATGCGGAAAAGGGAATAATTGAAATTAACGGCAAATCTTTACCCGAAAATGTCGACACCTTTTACAATCCTTTGATTGATTGGGTTAAAGATTATATTCAAAATCCAAGATCAAAAACAACAATAGAATTTGGATTTATATATCTTAATTCATCTTCCTCGAAAAAAATCCTGGAAATACTCATGCTTCTCAAGAGTTTGTTGCTTGAAAACAAACTGAAGATAATATGGAATTACATGATGGATGATGAAGACATGCTTGAGGAGGGCAAAGATTTCGCGAAAATGACACAGTTGAATTTCAACTTTAAGGCAATTTCTTAATAATTTCATTTTTTTGTGTATGATTAGAAAGATACTAAGACTGTATTTAATATTTTCAGGATTATCGGTATTCACTGTTACATTTTCTGATTCTGAAGTTGCCGCAATTAATGGAAATGATCCTGCGAAGTGGGAACAGCTTGCCGCAGAGAATTTTTCCGGTGGCAATTATTCTGAAGCTGCAAGGTTTTACAATAAGCTTGCTTTTTATTACTGGGAAAACAACCTTTTGGAAGAAGCTGCCGCTAATTTTATAAGTTCTGTTGAGTCAAATGAAAAAATCGGTAACAAAAATGCCATCAAACATATTTATGGCAATTTGGGACAGATATTTTTTGATAAGGGCGATTACCAAAAATCCGAGCATTATTTTACTCTGTACCTTGACATTTCGCGTCAACAATCGCGGCAATATGACATAGCCAGCGGGCTGATAAATCTGGCTAATGTAAAAAATGAAAAGAACGATTATAAGGGTTCCATAGCTGCTTTAGAGGAAGCCGAATCAATTGCAAGGCAGATCAATGAAATGACGCTTCTTCGGACCAGTTGTGCAATGCTGGCACAGGCTTATGAACGCATCGGAAAGGAAAGCAAATCGAAAGAATATTTTGATATTTTTTATGCTCTGGAAAGGTACATACAGCGTGAGCAGATGGAAAAAACACGAAGGGAGGCAAGCGAACGCGTGTCACTTGCCGAAACCAAGGTAGAAAAAGTCGAAGAAGAAAAACGATTAACACAGGAAGAACTTACAGAGCGCGAAAAAGATTTGCAAATTACCCGCAAAACACTTGGCGAAGTAGAGCAAATATCACGCGAAAGACAGTTACAAATAGACCTGCTGAATAAAGAAAGATTGCTGCAGGAAGAAAAGCTCAAAAGACAGCGGGCAGTACGTAATGGATTGCTAATCCTGGGGTTACTGCTTATAATTGTGGCTGCATTGATCCTTTATAACTATTTAGAAAAGAAAAAAGCAAACCGCTTGCTTTCCAAAAGAAATGAAGAGATATTAAAACAACGTGATGAGATTGCTCAAAAAAATAAAGAATTGAAGAAAATATATTTCCAAATAAAAAAGCAAAACCAGAATATCAGTTCATCAATAGCCTATGCTCAAAGAATACAGAAGGCCATGCTTCCTGATGAAGAAAACCTTAAGAAATACCTGCCCGAAAGTTTTATTTTTTACAAACCCCGTGATGTAGTAAGCGGCGATTTTTATTGGTTTTCAAAGGTTCAGATTACAGGCTCAAACAGATCAAACAAAAAACCGGAAAAAGGGTTGGTTATTGCCTGTGTTGATTGTACGGGTCATGGGGTGCCGGGAGCATTCATGTCAATGATTGGAATAAACCTGCTGGAAAACATCACTTCAAAAGGTGTGGTGTCGGCAGCACAAATACTCGAAGAACTGCATACAGCAATAAGACATTCATTACGGCAACATAAAAATGACAATCGCGATGGTATGGAATTGTCGATTTGTTTGTTAAAAGAGAATAATAAAATGCTCGAATATGCCGGCGCCAGAGCCCCGCTTTTCTACATACATAACAGCAAATACCGCTTTATAAAAGGAGACCCGGCTCCGATCGGAGGAATACAACCCGAGCTGAAAAGAAAGTTTACAAACCATAAAGTTGATATTACAAGCCCTACTTCATTTTATCTGTTTACAGACGGTTATGCCGATCAATTCGGCGGACCGTACGGTTATAAATTCTCGACAAGAAAGCTCCGTAATCTTCTGTCGGAAAACAGTATAGAAAAACTTGAACAGCAAAAAGATCTACTTGATAAACAGTTTGAAGCCTGGAAAAACGAAAAATATAAACAACTGGACGATATACTTGTTATGGGTTTCAAAATTTGAAAATCATATATTTCAAAAATATTAAAATGCACTCTGCAAAATATATTAATTACAGCAATAGCCCTGCGGTATGTAAATATGGAATTTATTGATTATTTAAAGAATATTCGGTTTTTAAATTTATGATAATATATAATTTGAAATATAATTTTTTCCACTGCCTTTTTCAATACAAGGTATTGATCTGTTTTGTTTCACTGATTTTCATTACACCGGCTTTTACACAGCAGATTCCCGTGTTTGAAAAAACATTTTTTACTGACTCGGCGGGCAATGTCTTCATGAATAAGAAAATGCCTGTTTACTTATTCCTTGTGCCCGGGCAAGACACTGAAACAAAACACCTTGTACCGTCTCCTTCAAAACATGCTAATCCTATGTACTTTGACCGTCATGGGGAGCATTTAATAACACATAATGATCCGGTAACAGGTGAAAAAACCGGTTACAAGGTTTTTGCCGACGGATTGCCTCCGGAAAGCAAACTAGATATCACAAACGGCCTTATTTTACACTTTGAAAACAGGTTTTATTGCGAAAGATCAGTAGCAATTGAAATTAATGCCCAAGACGCTGATTCGGGTGTCAAAAATTCATTTTACAGTATTGACAATGGCGAATATAAAATTTATGACAATCCAATAATAATAGAACAGGCGGATTTTGAACAAATTACTTTCTTTTCAGTAGATAATGTCGGCAATGTTGAAGACCCGGTTGTAGCTTATTTCATCTTCAGCATAGATGATGTTGTTGAGCTGGAAAGCATATACTTTGCTTATGATTGTGACCGGCTTAATGAAGATGCCCGCAAACAACTTGATGAGCTCGCATTGTCATTAAAGAAATTTCCCGAATTACGAATTGAGCTTCGCTCGCACACCGATGCCCGTGGCTCATCGGAATATAACCAACGCTTGTCTGAAAGAAGAGCCGCATCAACAAGAAATTACCTGGTTACCAAGGGAGTTTCACCCGACCGCCTGGTTGCAATAGGATTCGGCGATTCCAAAATAATCAATCATTGCATTAAAGGAGTTGAATGTACGGAAGAAGAACACCAGAAAAACCGAAGAACAAAATTCCGTTTTATACCTTTTGATGAAAACTGATACTTATGAAACACAGGTGTTTAAAACATATAATATTATTTTTATTACTAATGCTGAATCAATCCTTGATTGCACAGCAAATACAGGTTTTTCAAAAAAAGATCATACGCGACAGCCTTGAAAATCTGATAATTAACCCTGAAATACCCGTTTTTTTACACATAGCCGATAATCCTGAAGGCAAAAACAGCGTGAATCTGATCCCTGAAGAACCCGATGGTGTCCCCCTGATTTTTCAAAATTCAGGAAAACATTCATTCACCCAGTTCAACTCAACCCTTAACAAGAAAATACCTTTCAACTTTATAGTTGACGGAATTCCTCCTGTAACCGGGTGGTACTCGGAATCGCTTGTTTATATTCACAATGACACCATTTATGGCAGCAAAAATTTTGAGATCCATTTCGACAGCAATGATAAACTATCCGGTGTGAAAAATATCTATCATGCCATAAACGGCCAGGAATACGAAATTTATAAAGATATGCTGATCTTGGACGACGAAGGCTTTTATGAAATCAAATTTTTTGCCGTTGATAATGTAGAAAATGCTGAAGAACCGCAAACGATAAATGTCGTTATTGATATTACCGCCCCGGAAACAAACCTGAGTATTATAGGAGACCGGCATAAAAACATTCTTTCACCACGTTCAAAGATCAGTCTTGAGGCATTTGACCGCACCCGGGTTAAACAGATATTATACTCTATAAACGATAATGAGCCTGAAGTATATTCCGAAAAAATAACACTGAATAATTTACCTGAAGGTTATCATACATTGCAATATTATTCTATAGACAAGACAGGCAACAAAGAAACCAAACAAAATTTTGAATTTTTCATTGATAAAACACCGCCAATCATTATTGAAGATATTATAGGAAACAGCTTTGTTTCCGGCGGTAAAGTATATTCCTCAGGAAGGTCACAACTAAGGATAACAGCCGTTGACAATAAAGCCGGCGTTAAAGAAATATATTACTCAATCAACGACGGCGAGTACATCTTATACGAAAGACCGGTATTTCTTACAGAATATTCCGGAGAAATAAACATTAAAACCTATGCTTTAGATAAAGTCAATAATGAAAGCGTAAAACGTTTTTTTCAGCCTGATGGGGCTAACATTCCTTATATTGACCTGAACGCACCTGATATTCGCTATCAAATAATAGGGCCTGCCATTTTCCTTAGAGACACACTTTTTATTAGTGACAAATCTGCAATCAAGCTGCATGCCGAAGACAGGGAGTCAGGCGTAAATCGCATTGTATACAGAGTAGATCAAAATAAAGAACAGGTTTACGATAAACCGTTCTCCATGAATCAGCCGGGTTACCATCAAATAAGCTATACTGCATACGATAATGTAGAAAACGCAAATAACGACAGCTTCAATTTTTTTGTCGATCTAAAAGGTCCTCATATAAACCACAATTTCAGCATGAGACCGCACCGGCGTGTTCTTGAAAATGGCAAAGAATACAAGGCTTTTCACTCACATGTTAAGCTCTATCTGTCAGCAACAGACGAAAAAACAGGCACCGAACAAATATTTTATACAGCAAATGAACAAAAAGAACAGGTTTATTCAAATCCTGTTAACGGATTTGAAACAGGCAAAATAAACAATATTGCGATAAGAGCTGTAGATATACTGGGCAACGAATCTTTTAAAGAAATCTCCTTTTACATATCTGAATGACTTCCTTAAAATATATTATCCTTGTTTGAAAGGATCAGAAAAATCACATTAAATTTGTTGCTTAATAATAAAGTCGATGTTTTTTAAACTTCTTAAACATTCCTGGCTGTCATACAGCAGGGCACATTTTTTTGAAAAAAGCTTCTATATTAAGCTTCTTGTAGGTTTCATAATGTTTTTCATTTTATTAAATATGTTAATGGCAGGTATGACTTTGCCTGCTATACTTTCAGAAATTGCTCCCAAACAAGAACCCCATGAAATTATTTTAAGCGCACTTATATTCATAATGCTTGCCGATCTGCTGATAAGGTGGATTTTTCAAAAAATCCCGGCAAAAAAAATATCGCCCTACTTTCATTACCCTGTATCAAAGAAAAGCCTGGCTGCTTTTTTCATTGCACGGGCATGGATAACATTTTTCAACGTTTACCTTTTGATATTCTTCATACCGTTTTTCAGTATTACTGTCATTACGGGTATTTCAAAGCAGGCTTTCGTTCTTGTTATTGCGGGAATAATAGCATTAACAGGACTAAATCATTCTTTTATCTTTTTATTAAAGACCCTTCCGGAAAAAAACAATGTTTTCCGATTTGTTTTGTTATTAATTATTGCAGCTTTTGCCGTTTTCAGCTGGTTTTATACCGAACATATATTATACGCATCATTGTGGCTTGGAAACAGCTTTTTGAGCGGTTCGCCGGGTATTTTTGTGATCATTGCCGCACTTATCATCTTTTTGCAGATACAATCAAAAAAGAACCTGCAAAAAAGTTTTTACAATTTGATCGAAAAAAGATCGGAGAAAAAAATATCACAAAAGATCACACTTGCAGAAAAAATTTTTCGCAAAATACCTGTTTACGGAAAATACTGGAACCTTGAATGGAAGCTGATAAATAGAAATAAAAGGGCAAAAAGCAGCCTTGTTCAATGGCCGCTAATGCTGCCGTTATTATTAATTCTTTTTTGGTGGTTGCCTGAAAATAATATTATACACCTGCCGGTATTCCTCATATTTTTTGCCGGTTCTTACGGATTTTTTCACCTTCAGTTTTTTTTATCATGGGAAAGCAGGTTTTTTGATTTTCTGGCTTCCAAAAATATCAGTTTCAATATTTTTATAAAAGCAAAGTTTTACTTTTACAGCCTGCTTGCACTCGTACAATTCATAATTCTTGCCCCATTTATTCTCCTGATAAACCCCGCTTATGTATTTGCATATATATCAGTAATGACCTATTCTGCCGGCGTTATCTTTTGTATATTAATGTATGCTGGCATAAATCACTCATCACGAATAGACCCAAATACCAAAGCCTTTTTTAATTTTGAAGGAGTTAGCAGCAATCAGTTTTTGATGATAGCACTGGTATTCTTTTCAATAATACCATTTATAATAACAGGGCAAATTATTCCGGTGAAAAATGCTACATACTGGGTTTTGTTGCTGTCAGGAGTATTATTTTGGGCTTTGCACCCGGTATGGATTAAAAAAATAGTAAATAATTTTATAAAGAAAAAATATATTAAACTGGAAAAATTCAGGAAAGACTAAATATAGTAACGGGTAACGAGTAACGGGTGAAAAGTATTAAGACTTACCCGTTCACTTTTTAAATTAATTCTTAACAGATGTACTATCTTTAATATACTGATTACCAAAAAAATAATAACTAATGAATATTTCAGTAAAAAACCTTCAAAAATACTACGGCAAAAACAAGGCTCTTGATATTACAGAGCTTCAAATCTCTGAAGGTGAGCTTGTAGGCATTGTTGGTAACAACGGAGCCGGAAAAACCACCTTTTTACGCTTGATATTGGATTTGCTCCAGCCAACAAACGGAGAAATTCTTATAAACGGTGAAAATGTCAGTCAAAGCCAGAGCTGGAAACTGTTTACCGGCAGTTACCTGGATGAAGGCTTTCTGATAGATTTTATGACGCCGGAAGAATACTTCTATTTCTCCGGCGAATTATATGGTATATGCAAAGAAGATGTTGACCAAAGGTTGAAAGCATACGAACCCTTTATGAACAATGAGATACTCAATCAGAAAAAGTATATACGGCAATTGTCAACCGGCAATAAACAAAAAACAGGAATTATTGCCGCAATGATAGTTGAGCCAAAGCTCCTGCTTCTGGACGAGCCATTCAATTCCATTGACCCCACATCACAGATAAGGATCAGAAATACCCTGAAACAAATCAACACAGAGAAAAAAACAACCATGTTGGTATCAAGCCACAACCTTAATCACATTGCATCTGCTTGCTCAAGAATCATCCTGCTGGAAAAAGGACTTATCATTAAAGATATAACCAACATAGCTGAAAAAATAAAGGAGGTAGAAGACTATTTTTCGGTAAATGCACAATAGTAACAAGGTTTAGATAATATGTAATCAAAGCTTTATTATTATATTTGTTTTAGCTATTAGTTTAAGTTGATTTGAATATGATAAATTTAATGATGTATTATCTTTTATCGGCAATTTAAACCCCGGATGAAAAAAACTGTAATCAAAGGTTTATCAGACAAGTCGGTTGTTCTAACCGGTGAAAAAATTGAGAACACAGGTCAATACTTACCTGAGGGCAATGTTTACATTATCACCGACACAAATATAAACGCCTTATATAAAGACCGGTTTCCAAAATTTCCTGTTTACATTATTGAGCCGGGCGATAAGTCGAAAACCCTTCAAACGGCAGCCGGCATTTACCGATGGCTTTTGGATGCAGGGGCTGACAGGACTTCGTTTATCCTTGGTATTGGCGGTGGTGTAGTTTGCGATTTAGCCGGTTTTATTGCCTCGACTTTCATGCGTGGTATTGATTTCGGGTTTGTCGCTACTTCATTGCTTGCACAGGTTGATGCAAGTATCGGCGGAAAAAACGGTGTTAACCTAGACGGATATAAAAACATTGTTGGCACTTTTAACCAGCCACAATTTGTACTTTGCGACATAAGCATGCTTAAAACCTTGCCAAAAGATGAATTCATCAATGGCTTTGCCGAAATAGTAAAACATTCATTAATAGCGGATAGCGAAATGTTTAGCTACATCGAAGAAAATGTGAATGGTAT
>PWJZ01000051.1 GCA_003559855.1 Bacteroidales bacterium | reverse complement strand
CATGAATATCAATATTGATAACAATTTTATTAAAATTGATGGTTTCGGTGGTACTATTTATATTTCTTTTATGCCACCAAGACTCTAAGACACTAAGATGCACTAAGGGCTTTATAATCAGTACAATCAGCTTTGTGAGTCTTAGTGTTTTTGTGTCTTAGTGGCTATATTTAATTTTAATCGGACAGTAGTGAATTCAAATCACTAATTTTGACCAACTAATTAAAAAGATAGTATATGAAAATAAAACATGTTTTTGATAATAACAAAAAATGGATTGAAAAAAAGCTCAAATCTGACAAAGATTATTTCAAAAAATTATCAAAGCATCAGAAACCCGGGATTCTTTACATAGGTTGCTCTGACAGCCGCGTAACAGCCGAAGAGCTTATGGGCGCACAGCCCGGCGAGGTTTTTGTTCACAGAAATATCGCCAACATGGTTTCAAGTACGGATTTGAGCGCAATGTCGGTTATTAATTACGCGGTGTGCCATCTGAAAGTGAAACATATTGTTGTTTGTGGTCACTATTACTGCGGAGGAATCAATGCAGCTATGCAACCTGCCGATATGGGAATCCTAAACCCCTGGCTGAGAAATATCAGAGATGTATATCGCTTACATAAGGATGAGCTCGATAAAATCGAAAACAGTGAATTGAAAAATAAAATACTGGCAGAGCTGAATGTTCAGGAACAATGTGTAAATATCATCAAAACCTCGGAAGTGCAAAAAGCTTATAAAGAAAGAAATCTGAGAGTTCACGGATGGGTATTTGATATCCGAAGCGGCAGGATCATTGATCTTAAAATCAACTTTGACAGAATATTGAAAAATATTATGGAAATATATCGTATTATATAAATTATGATCTTGTTTATTTTACGGCATTCCAGGATAAATGACTAGTATTTCGGAAGGCATAGGTCTTTTGTTGTTTCTTTCATTTCAAAAGCACACAAACTTTGTATTAACACAAGTTATTATCCATTAATCGAAATCTCACAGCTTAGCCAGACAACATTAATACATTGATTTAGTTTGAAATGACAATCAAGGATGTTACTTAAGATTATTAAGGTTTACCGACCGGTTAATTATTAAAACCTCTTTTCATATCCATGGCAATAAGGGGTGATTCCTTTTTTGAAGTAGTAATTCTGGTGAAAATCTTCCGCATCAAAGAATTCTGATGCGGGGGTAAGTTTTGTTGCAATCTTGTAGCCTTTTTCTTTTAATATATTCAGGCATTTACCGGCAATTAGCTTTTGCTCATCATTAAAATGGAATATTTCGGAGCGGTATTGATCACCTTTATCTGGGCCTTGTCGGTCAACCTGTGTCGGGTCATGAATTTCCAGGAAAAGTTTAACCAGCTTTTCATAGTTTGTTTTTTTCGGGTCGTAAACAACTCTGACGGCTTCTGCATGACCTGTAGTACATGTACAAACATCTTCATATGAAGGGTTTTTAAGATTACCGCCGGTATATCCTGATACTACGGCAAGCACTCCGTCTTCCTGTTGAAGAAAATATTCAACACCCCAAAAACAACCACCTGCAAATACAGCTGTTTCATATATGCCTTTTTTCAGCTTTGCGGGCACAAAATCGAGTGAAACGGAATTAACGCAGTGCCTTAGATTCTTTGAAGTAAACCCTTCACCTGTAAACACATGCCCGAGATGGCCTTTACAATTGGCACAAACAATTTCAGTCCTTACACCGTCAGCATCCGGAATTCTCACAACTGCACCGGTAATCTCATCATCAAAACCGGGCCACCCGCATTGCGAGTCAAACTTGTCTTCAGACCCGTAAAGAGCAGCCCCGCATTGCTTACAGATATAAGTACCCTCTTTTTTATGCCCGGTATATTTGCCTGTCCATGGAGGTTCGGTTCCTTTTTTCAGTATAATATCAGACTCCTCCCCGGAAAGCCTCCTGTGATTTTGAACGCAGTCATGAAACAAACCTTTTTTCATAATTGCAATTTAATGATTTGTTAAAGCTGATAAGATCTAAAATTGGCATTCGCAATTGCCTTATTTTAATCACTTAAATCATCAGACAAAGGTATAGATAATAATCTGTACTTTTATGACTATGAAAAAGAAGTTTTACAAAATACGAGAAGCTTAAAATAATAAAAGAAGTTTCGAAAAACGGGGTTTATTCAGCCCTTAGTGTATTGAGTACCTGGTAAATCAATATCCTGCTGCATGACCATCCTTTCGTGACTCGGATGCTCCGTAAAAGACTTTATTTTCCCTATCCCACATTATAGCCTGGTATCCTCCGAAAGGTCCGACTGCCCATTGTATCCTGTGTCCTTTTTTCATCAGTTCCCGTATTGTTTCATATGGAAAGCCTGATTCAAGCAATATTGTTCCGCCGTCGGTCATTTTTTGTCCTGTGGGTTCGGACGATCCCGTATGTTGTATCCTGGGGGCGTCACCTGCTTCCTGAAGGTTCATTCTGAAGTCGATCATGTTAATTACGATCTGTGCATGCCCTTGCGGTTGCATTGCTCCTCCCATAACACCGAAGCTCATGTATGGCTCGCCGTTTTTAGTTATAAACCCCGGGATGATAGTATGGAATGGTCTTTTGCCGGGTTCGTATGTGTTAAACCTGTCCGGTAGCAGGGTAAATCCTTCGCCGCGGTTTTGGATCACGAAACCCAGCCCGGCAGGAGTCATGCCGCTGCCCATGCCACGGTAATTGCTTTGTATAAGTGAAACCATATTGCCGTCCTTGTCGGCTACTGTCAGATAGATGGTGTTGGGCGTTTCGGCCATGCCGGGATCATATCTTCTTGCTGCCCTGTCGGGATTGATAAGTTTTCGCCTTTCGGCAGCATATTCTTTGGAAATAAGCTTTTCAACCGGTACCGGACTGAAATCCATGTCGGCATAGTAGTGGGCACGGTCTTCAAAAGCTAGCTTTTTAGCTTCCACAAACAGGTGTATATATTCGGGGCTGTATAACCCCATTGAAGAAATGTCGTAACCTTCAAGCATGTTGAGTATTTGCAGCACGGCTATTCCTTGCCCGTTGGGCGGCAGCTGCCATACATCATAGCCGCGATAGTTGGCAGAAACAGGGCTGACCCATTCACTCCGGTGAGCCGCCATATCCTCGTAGCTTAAAAAACCGCCGTTATCTTTGATGTATTCATCAATAGCCCTTGCAATATCGCCTTTGTAGAACGCATCCCTGCCCTCGCGGGCTATTGACTCATAAGTGTTGGCAAGGTAAAGGTTGCGAAATATTTCCCCCTTTGCCGGCATCTTACCGTCAGGCATGTATGTTTCCTTGAAGTTAGGAAAGTCTTTGAGTATGGGAGCTGAACGCTCGAGGTAGTAAGCAATAAGCTCGGTGACAGGAAAACCATTGCGTGCATAATCTATGGCAGGCTTTAAAATGTCCTTCATGCTAATTTTCCCAAACTTATCATGCATTTCAAACCAACCGTCTACTGTGCCCGGAACGCTTACCGACAGTGCTCCTCTTTGTGGTATATACTCATACCCTTTTTCATGAAAATATTCGATGGTGAGGCTTTTTGGTGACCTGCCGCTTGCATTCAATCCATGCAATTTTTGACTTTCGGCATCCCAAATTATGGCAAACAGGTCGCCGCCAATGCCGCATCCTGTGGGCTCCATCAGCCCCAGCGCTGCATTTGCCGCAATAGCAGCATCAACAGCACTGCCACCTTGTTTAAGAATATCAAGAGCAACCTGAGTTGCCAGAGGATGACTTGTGGCTGCCATGCCATTGCGGGCAATTACCTCCGAACGCGTAGCAAAATTATGACCGGTTATGCGGTCTTGCGGTAAAACCTGTAAGGTAACTAAAATGAACGTTGATAAAAGAAAAATGGTTTTTTTCATGTTGTGTGAATTTTTGTTGTCAATATCATGATCAATAATAAACTAAAACATAGATATGCCAATATTATTCATTCCGCCATGACAATAATCTATCCTTATTGTTAGCAGCAAATAAATTTACATAGTTTTTGGCAAATAGAATTGCAAAGAATATGGCAACAATGATGCAGATATTTTAATGTCAAAAATAGCAAAATCATTATTGTCCACTTTAATTGTTCTTTTGTCGTCTGTAAAGCTTGCTATTGCTCATTTTGCTACCGTTTTTTGTTGGTATCGATTTGAATTGAAAAACTATAAAAACCATCATAATTGCATATCATT
>PWJZ01000011.1 GCA_003559855.1 Bacteroidales bacterium | reverse complement strand
CAAAGTCGTTTCTATAGATTTCTTTGTATAATGCCCCGGTATTGTTGGCAAGGATCCCAAAGCGGCTCCTGGTTATATGTTCATCGCTATAGAAATTATTATTTTCAATCTGAAAATTATAAGCGTGATCAATATACACACCATAAGAACCACTTGGTTTATCGCGCAAATCAAAAAGGTTATCCATGATACGGACATTATCCATACCATTGAAATAAATACCCCTGTGAGAAGAGAATTCGGAATCAACCGCTCTAAAACTCTTTTCCGGATCGGAAGTTGTAGCGTAAATACCATAACTCAGATTTTCGAAATCGCATTCGGATACCTCAAAAGATGATGACAAAGAGTATATGCCTTTCCGCATTTCAAGATATGAAATATTTTCACGGTTATCTGCAATAGTGCAATTTGTAAAATCTATCCCTTTAACGCCTCTCAAACCCACATGATTAGTGTAATCATCAATGTTGCTATCATCTGTTTCAAAAGTACAGTTTTCAAAATAGGATATGTTATCTGTTTCTTCGCCTCCGTATAAGTTCTGATATGGGAAAAATAACACATCCTGGTTGTTGTTGCGAAAAATAGCATCTGAAGCTTCAATAATACCACCGGCTTTATCTTGACAAGATCCTAGTTTTACCGCTGTGATTGTATTTTCTATTAAAACATCGTTTTGAAAGATAACAGCACCTTGGTTTTCAAAGGTTTGTGGCAAATCGGGATTGCCTTCTACATAAATGCCTTGCCAAATAATATCAGGCATACAAGAAATGACTTCAGCTGTTAGTTCACTGTCGTTTACATTAAGAAGCCCTCCGGTGTGAATTTTGATTCCTGGGTAAATAAACCTTAAATTAACATTTTCTAAGTTCAAACATGCTTCAGGTTTTATTTCCAGTTCACGCACTATACGGTAATCCTTATTTATCCATTCTGTATTGCTTTCAGTAATTATATAAGACGGTGGTATTACTTCATAAGGGTCAACACATTCAGGCGGTATTATCGCGCCAGGTGAGACCTCAAAAGCACAATGCCCTGCTACATCTAAAAGAGCATCCGGATGAATAGACAGAATGCCACCTTCTTCAACTTCAATAACCGCATCTTCAACTTGTTTAAGCACAGCACACTCCTCTATAATAAGATTGCCGCCTTGCTTAACAACAACGCCGGCTTCGGAAATTAATTTGAATTCACTGTTTGTATTTAACAACAATTGACCTCCGTTATCAATGACGAATTCAACCTCTGAACTACAATTCCCATTTATTTCTACTTCACCTGCCACGGTTATATTGTTGGTTTCTTTTTGACGCGTTAGCGATACATTATTTCCAATAATTATACTTGCACCCTCGTCAACAATAAACTTGCCCTTACCCTCGAAATGTATAGAGCAACCATCAGCAATAGTTACAGTTGCACCTTCTGTAATTGTAATGTCTGAGCTTATGGTTATGTCACCGCTTAGCGTAATATCGCTTGTAATCTCATATCCATGTGCCATTAAGTTTGTAGCAGGACAACCAAAAATCATATAATGGTCTACAGTAGGGTATGGATGAGGCCCATGAACATCACAGTAAAGAGTCTTGATTATGGCTTCTAAGGTAAATTCGCCACCTATATGAGATAAGTTTTGCCAAATGGCTTCATGTATGTATATTGAAAATATGCTATTCTCATAATTCATAGTTGCTATCGAAGCACCCAGAAACATTACGCTGCCTTGTTCAGAATTGGTGAAATATTCTGCCATACATTCATCATAATTTTGATGATGAACAAAGCTACCTGTTATGCAAGCTATACTAAAAACAAAGCCTTGTTTTTTTTCATTGCTTAGTAATTCAAACTGTTCGGGAGCAAAAACAGTAGTACGTCCTTTCCACCTATCATAATGACCGTGATTATAGTAATGCGTGATTAACCGACCTTCATTAAAGCTATTTACAAGTGCTTGCTGGATTGCTTCTTGCCCCATTTGATTTGCTTTAAAATTTGAAACACAGTAGTTGTCTGAAATAATAGTTTCAATCGCATCAATTGTATTTTCATATAATTCAGTATTATCTGGATTACTACAATCTCCTGCTACAAGTGTTATATTTTGCCTCCATGAGTCAAACTGGTACTCGGTTTCATAATAAATTATTTTGGAAACGATATTCTCCAGCTTTTCTTCGGAATCAACGCTAAGCCTTCCTATAAACAGATCACCATAATGGTCATATTCACCATTGTTTTTTGTAAGGCAACTGTAATAATAATCTGCACCTCCGCCCATCAAAAAGTGTTGCGGAATGTCAGTCCATGCCCATACCTTATAATCTTCCGGTACGTCAAAGCCATCAGTACCTGCCAGCAACACATATGCCAACTTGCCATCATAGGTATTATTTGCCGTACCGTTTTCGTAAACGCTTTTGAGGAAGTTGCGAATTCTGTGTTGTTCTTTATATTCCGGATATTCAGGATCATAGGGATACCCTACCTCATCTGAAATAACATGATCTACATTTACAATTGCCACATCAAAGCCATTATAGTTGGCACGGTGTTGTGCCAATGCTTCTAAATCATCATTTTCATTATCCCAGAATTCTGATGCAGCAACAACCAAGTAGTCGGCTGTAATTTCGCCTGATGTGTCGGTTACCTCAACCCAACTTACCGTACCGGCTTCGTCAGAGCGGTCGTTAATGGATGCACCAATGCCGCCTTCGGTGTAATTTAATAACACGTTATCAACAAGATTGCTGAAAATACCTGTATTAATACTTACATCGCTTATAGCATCCATAAAATCGAGTGTTACGTCAATATCGGTAAAAACCTGAAGTTCTCCGGTAACAGGATTGAACTGAATTGGGTAAATTAGCACTTCAGCTATACGCTGGCTGCGGATATAGCCGATATCGGTAATCTCGGCTGTGATTTGCGGCATAAAGATGTCAAGGTTATAAATACTATCGTTTTTAGTAAAAACCTCCTGTAGGTAAACAGTACCATCAGGATTTTCTATTAGCTCGTATGCCGGAGCAGGATACACCATGTAATTTTCGAAAAACATTGGTGAATTTGTTTGTACCGTAATTGAAACATCTTCACACTCAGGGATGGCTATCAGTTGCCTTATGAATGGCATTTCAGGTTCACCTTCAGTTCGTGTTCTTTTTTGTTTGGGTAGCTGTAGCCTCTGATAAACGATTCCGTTTACGGTAATTTCATCGGCATACATACCGGGTGTTTCAACGTTGAAAATAACCGCAGATGTGTTGGATTGCTGAAGTGTAACAGTAGGTTGTTCCGGGGTTTCCTTTGTAAATGCAACCCAGTCACCTTGGGCTTTTAATCCGTTTAATCCTGTTAAGACTATAAACAGGAAAATATAAATTTTTGCTTTCATCATATAATAATTTTAATTTTTATAAAACATCAACAATCAATGACAATATTTACAAAAAGTAATTGTAGGCAAATAAAAAAAGTTAAGCTTTTCACTTGTTTTTACTGCACTATCTGAACTCTTTCGGTTATAACGCTTTCCTTGGTATGTACTTGCATAAAATAAACTCCTGATCGCAAATTGCTTACGTTTATTTCCGTGCTTAATTCATCTACAGTAATATCTGTAATCACTTGTCCGCTGATGTTTATAAGGCGGATTTGGTTGATAATTTCACTTGACTCAACGTAAAACTTATTACGTGCAGGGTTGGGGAATATTCTTATATCAATTGTTTGTATGTCTTCAACTATATTTGCAAGCTCAAATTCGGCAGTAAATTTAACATCCTTAGCCGGCATGGTTACGGTTGCAGTTGCTGATGTTGGGTCGTCAACATGTTTCGTATCACCTGTCCATTCGGTGAAGTTCCATCCTTCACCGGCTTCGGCGGAAATTTCCGCTTCTTCGCCCATATTGTACATGCCTTCACCTGTAACTGTACCACCTTCTTCGGGATAAACTTCAAGTGTAAGATGATAATCCGTCATTTCAAAATTAGCTGTGAGCTCTATATCTTTAGCCGGCATAGTTAAGGTTGTGGTTGCTGATGTATGGTCGTCAACATGTTCGGTATCACCTGTCCATTCAACAAAATCCCATCCTTGGTAAGCTTCGGCAATAATTTCCACTTCTTCGCCCATATTGTACTTGCCTTCGCCTGTAACAATACCACCTTCTTCGGGATAAACTTCAAGTACAAGATGATAAACCGTCATTTCAAAATTAGCT
>PWJZ01000019.1 GCA_003559855.1 Bacteroidales bacterium | reverse complement strand
TGTATAGCTTAAATAAAATATATTTTTCGGATAAGATTGTGAAAGATTTTTAGATTAAATAAATCTGGAATCTTTATAAAAATCATTGCAAAATAAAAAAAATAACAAATAACCAAATTTTCTTTGAAGAATTTTGAAGAAAAATCTCCCCTTTTCTCACAATTATCAAAAGTTGCATTTGATAGTTGAACTTTCTATCTGCAACTAATGAAATAAAACCAATACTTCTTTTTAAAAAAAATGTATTTTTGTTATCCATTTTCCAAAATATAATAAAGAAACTCAAATACATAAGGGTTTGTTAAAAGAAATAATATTTTAAACTAACTAAAAATCACATAATAATAAGTTAAGAGACTATGAAAAAAAATATTAAAGAACAGAAGAAGGTTTACTTTTTCGGTGGGAAAAAAGCCGATGGTAACTCCAAAATGCGCAATTTATTGGGCGGCAAAGGTGCTAACCTTGCCGAGATGGTCAATACAGGAGTGCCTGTACCTCCGGGATTTACCATAACAACCGAAGTATGTACCCTTTATAACCAATATGGTAAGGATTATGCTATTGAAGCAATAAAGAATGAAGTAAAAGAAAACATGAAAAAAGTGGAAAAGGAGATGGGAGCAGGTTTTGGTGAAAAGGACAACCCGCTGCTTATGTCGGTCAGGTCGGGTGCAAGAGCATCAATGCCCGGCATGATGGATACCGTTCTTAATTTGGGTCTTAACGAGCAGACTTTGCAAGGGTTGGCAATGAAGACCGGCAACGAATGGTTTGTATGGGATTCATACAGAAGGTTTATACACATGTATGGCGATATTGTATTGGGGCTTAAGCCGGAATCAAAAGAAGATGAAGATCCATTTGAGGTAATAATGGAAGAGCTTAAAGAAGAAAAGAGTGCCAAGACAGACCAGGATCTTTCCACTGATGACCTTAAGGAATTGGTAAAAAGATTTAAAAAAGCCGTAAAAGACCAGACCGGCAAAGACTTTCCTGAAAACCCCTGGGAACAGCTCTGGGGTTCGGTGATGGCAGTTTTTGACAGCTGGAACAACCCGCGTGCAAGATATTACCGCAAAATGCACAATATACCTGATGAATGGGGTACTGCTATAAACGTTCAGGCAATGGTATTCGGAAACATGGGTAACACATCGGCTACGGGTGTTGCTTTTACCCGTGATGCTGCTACCGGAGAAAATATATTCAACGGTGAATATCTTATTAATGCACAGGGTGAAGACGTTGTAGCAGGAATCAGAACGCCGCGGCAAATAACAAAAGAGGGTTCGGTTCGTTGGGCTAAGCTTGCAAAAATCTCTGAAGAACAACGTAAGAAAGAATACCCGTCATTGGAAGAAGTAATGCCCTCGATATATAAGGAGCTTTTTGAACTGCAAAAAAAGCTTGATACTCATTATAAGGATATGCAGGACCTGGAGTTTACGATCCAGGAAGGTAAGCTATGGATGCTTCAAACGCGTAACGGCAAACGTACGGGTGCAGCTATGGTCAAAATAGGAATGGACCTGTACAAGGAAGGCTTGATAAGCGAGCAGGAAGCTTTGTTGCGTATGGAGCCCGACAAGCTTAATGAATTGTTGCACCCTGTTTTTGACACAAAAGAGCTGCAAAAAGCAAAGGCTATTGCCAATGGTTTGCCTGCTTCACCGGGCGCAGCTACCGGACAAATAATCTTCTTCGCCGATGATGCTGAAAAAATTGCCGAAGAAGGTAAGAAAGTGATCCTTGTACGTGTTGAAACATCCCCTGAAGACCTTAACGGTATGGATGCCGCAGAAGGAATACTCACAGCCCGCGGAGGTATGACATCACATGCCGCAGTAGTAGCGCGTGGCATGGGTAAATGTTGTGTCTCAGGAGCAGGCGCTGTTAATATTAATTACAAGAAGAGAACAATGACGGTGAATGGCAAAGAATATAAAGAAGGTGAGTTTATCTCTCTCAATGGTACTACCGGCGATGTTTATGAAGGAAAAATCAAAACCAAAGACCCTGAGATGAGCGGCGATTTTGGCGAACTGATGGAGCTGGCTGAAAAACACACAAGAATGTATGTCAGGGCTAACGCCGACAATCCACGTGATGCAAAGGTAGCCAGGGATTTTGGTGCAAAAGGTATCGGGCTTTGCCGCACAGAACATATGTTTTTCGAAGGCAAAAGGATCATTGCCATGCGTGAAATGATACTTGCCAACGATGAAGAAGGCAGACGTAAAGCGCTGAAAAAATTATTGCCTATCCAGCGTGAAGATTTCGAAGGCGTCTTCGAAGCCATGCAAGATCTGCCCGTTACAGTTCGTCTGCTGGACCCGCCGTTGCATGAATTTCTGCCACATGAAGATAAAAACCAGAAACAGATGGCTGACGAACTCGGCGTTTCGGTTGATGAGGTAAAAACCAAAGTCAACAGCCTTCATGAAATGAACCCAATGTTGGGGCACAGAGGCTGCCGGCTGGGAAATACCTATCCCGAAATATCCGAAATGCAAACACGGGCAATCATCGAGGCTGCCTTAAACCTGAAAAAGAAAAATATCAAAGCAATACCCGAAATAATGATACCTCTTACCGGAATTCCGGAAGAGATGAAAATGCAGGAAGATATCGTACGCTCAACAGCAGAAAAAGTATTTGAAGAATACAATGACCGGGTAGAATATTTGGTCGGAACTATGATAGAAGTGCCGCGTGCAGCATTGGTAGCTGATAAAATAGCCGAACATGCCGAGTTTTTCTCTTTCGGAACAAACGACATGACACAGATGACTTATGGCTACTCAAGAGATGATTCAGGTGTGTTTCTGCCCGTTTATATTCAAAAAGGAATACTGAAGCATGACCCCTTCCAGATACTTGACCAGGAAGGAGTTGGTCAACTGGTAGAAAAAGCTATAATTGACGGCAGGAAAGCAAAGAAAGACCTTAAAATAGGTATTTGTGGTGAGCATGGCGGTGAACCTAACTCGGTAGAGTTCTGCCACAGGGTAAATATGGACTATGTCAGTTGTTCGCCATATCGCGTTCCGATAGCAAGACTCGCCGCTGCACAAGGCGCTGTCAAAGAAAAAGCCTCATCAAAGTATGAGATTAATTAGAGTTTGTCTGTAATGTCGTTCATTTGAGAAATAATTAGTTTAAGAACCCCGATACGCTTCGCTACCCCGATACGCTTCGCTACGGGGCAGGCGGGGCAGGCAGGGCAAACAAAGATTAACGATTTTAGATTTCTGATTTTTAAGAACTTCTAAAATCAAAAATCGTTAATCGATATTCGTTATGCAAAAAAGTTTGACATTATAGACAAACACTAATTAACCTGCTATTTTTGTTTGATAACAAACAATTAAACCAACTAACCTATATTCAAACACACACAAATAAAAACACACATCTACACGAATATTTGTGTCAATTTGTGAAAACCATTTGTGTAAATTTGTGGACAAAAAACAAATTCGTAAGTATATAACAATTATTCAATATCACATATTAATGCTATTAGGAGTACACTGTTCAGTAAGCGGGGGACTTGATAAGGCTTTTGATGAAGCCAAACATCTCGGCATTGACACCTTTCAGATTTTTACGCGTAATCAGCGGCAATGGAAAGCAAAACCCATAAGTACAGATGAAAGCCTTGTTTTCAAAGCGGCTTTTAAATCGTCAAAAGTAAAAATCGCTTTTGCCCATGCATCTTACCTGATAAACCTGGCAAGCGATAATGATGACTTATGGAAAAGGTCAACCGAAGCCATGATCGCCGAAGTTGAACGTTGTCATTCTTTAGATCTTGCCTATGCTATTGTCCATCCCGGTGCTGCCAAAGGTCTTGATGAAAACATTGCCATAGAAAAAGTTGCCCTGGCAATTCGCCGGGTAATAAAAGCCACACCGGGCAACAACGCAAAAATAGTTGTTGAGAATACTGCCGGTCAAGGCACAACACTCGGGTATGACTTCCAACAACTGGCAAAAATCATTGAGCTGGCAGGTTCTGAAAGAGTAGCGGCATGTTTCGATACATGCCATGCTTTTGCAGCCGGCTACGACATCTCGCACCAAAAAGGCTTCGAAGAGACTTTCAGTCAATGGGATAAAACCATAGGATTAGAAAAGCTTGCAGCCATCCATCTTAACGACTCTAAAACGCCGCTTGGGAGCCGTGTTGACCGGCATGCACATATCGGTAATGGTAATATAGGAAAAGAAGCATTCAGACTTACACTCAAAACTTTCCCCGATATCCCCAAAGTGCTTGAAACTCCGAAAGAGGAAAATATGGATGAAAAAAACCTGGAAGTGCTCAGATCACTGATATGATATAGGTATTATGAAATGAAATTTAACCGTACAGGTTTGCTGTCGGAAGACATGGAAAATTTGACGGGATGGAAAAATATCAGACAATTTCTTCCACATCAACGGTACTTGCAACTTCATCATCAACCAAAATTCTTCCGCAATACTCACATACTATTATTTTCTTGTACATCTGAATATCAAGTTGCCTCTGTGGCGGAATTTTATTGAAACAACCACCACAAGCATCTCTTTCTACAGAAACAACAGCAAGACCGTTTTTGGCATTGCTGCGAATACGTTTATATGCATTAAGCAAACGTTCCTCAATGAACCTTTGCTGCTCCTCTGATTTCTTTAATAACAACTCTTCTTCCTTCTTGGTATCGGCAATAATGTTATCCAACTCCTTTTTCTTAACTTCCAGATCACTTTTCAGCTCTTCATATTTTCCCTGTGAATCAGCAACAATACTTTCATGTTGCTGAACCGCCGCCTCAAACTCTTTGATCTTCTTTTCATTAAGCTGAATCTCAAGAGTCTGGTATTCTATCTCCTTTGATAATGAATCGTATTCCCTGTTATTGCGAACATTCATTTGCTGTGCTTCATATTTCTTGATAAGTTCCTGACTATCAACAATAGAATTCTTAAGATTCGATATTTGCTGATTTAGGTCATCGGTCTCTTGTTTATACTTATTAATACGCGTTTCCAAACCCTCGGTTTCGTCTTCCAGATCCTGAACTTCCAGTGGCAACTCTCCGCGTATAATACGTATCTTATCAATTTGTGTATCAATTTGCTGCAAGGTATAAAGTGCCAGAAGCTTACGCTGAATTATACTTTCAACGCTGTCCTGAGCACTTTCGTCTTTAGCAGCCACGGCAGGTTTTATTGTTTTTTCGCTTACAGGCTTAGCTTTTACCTTCGTGCCGGCCTTCTTCGTTGTTCCGGCCTTCTTCGTTGTTCCAGCCTTCTTCGTTGTTCCAGCCTTCTTCGTTGTGCCAGCCTTTTTCGTTGTGCCGGCCTTTTTTGCAGTGGTGGTTTTTTTTGCAGTGGTGGTTTTTTTGCTTGATTTAGTTTTTGCCATTTGACAATAAATTATTTTGTTCGAAAATATTTAACAGGATTACTATTTATTTCTGAAATTTGAAATGCAAAATTACTAATTTTTTTGCTAACCATTTCAAATATCAAATCTTTTGCAAACTGCTCACTTTCAAAATGTCCGATATCGGCAAGAACTATTTTTCCCGTTGCATCAAAAAACAAATGATATTTAACATCTGCCGTAACGAAAGCGTCGGCTCCGGCTGAAATAGCTTTTTCCAACAAAAAGCTTCCTGATCCTCCGCATAGCGCAACAACGCTTATTTTTTCCTTTGAAGCTGAACTGTATCTGATAATACTCGTTTTAAATTTTTTTTCCAGCAACGACAAAAAATCTTCAATAACCAGGGGTGTTTTCAAATTTCCGATCATCCCTGCTCCCACCCTGTCAAAAACATTATCAAGCGGATAGAGATCGTATGCAACCTCCTCATAGGGATGAGCCTTTATCATAGCATCCAATACCTGCTTTTCAACATAGGAAGGATAAATTACTTCTATTCTGGCTTCCTTTTCAAAATGGAGCTCATTTACCTTACCCACAAACGGGCTTGTTCCTTCGCCTGCACGGAAACTTCCCTTTCCTTCAATATTATAGCTGCACCAGTCGTAATCGCCTATTTTACCGCCTCCAGCCTTAAAAATAGCCATCCTGACCTTATCTGCATGATCCGACGGGCAAAATACCACCAGCTTCTTCAGTTTGCCGCGAACAGGATCCAGTATCTTAATATCATCCAGCCCGATAAGATCGCACATCTTTCTGTTTACTCCGGCATAAATATTGTCAAGATTTGTATGAAGCGAAATAACAGCCAGATCGTTTTTTATCGCTTTCACAAGCACTCTTTCGGCAAAACCTGCGCCGGTAATCTTTTTCAAGCCATCTTTGATAAAAGGGTGGTGAGAAATAATTATATCGCATTTCTTTTCAATCGCCTCATCAAGAACCTCTTCAGTAACATCCAAAGTGATCAAGCCCTTTGATACCTTCTTTTGAGGTTCACCTAGTAAAAGCCCGCTGTTATCAGATTCCTGCTGTAATTCAAAAGGAGCCAGCTCATTTAAGTTTGAAAGCAATTCTTTAATTGTCATAAGCTTAATGGTTTATAGATTTTTTAATTTGTTATTATTTTCACCAATCACCAGCTATTACTGGATCAATCAAATAATTTATCATGTAAAAATAGAATTTTAAAACCGGTTATGCAAGCTAATTGTTGCAAACCTGTAAAATAATACAAGTATATATGAAAAATGTCAGGGGTTCTGAAATGTCGGTTCGAAAAAAACCAGGAACTGTAATTTAGGGAAGGTTATATAGAACAGCCGGCTTAAGTTTACGAATTTATTTTGTAATAGTTAAGTTTTGGTAATCTATAAAGAAAAAGATATCATCAACTGCTTCTTCAGGCTTGATTATATTGGTTATTATTTCATTTCTGATAAATAGCTCCTTTTCTGCCCTGTATTCTTCAAATATAACCTTTGTGTCGAAAGGAATATCATCAACCGGATCTTCATGTTTGCTTATTGATTTGACAAACCCAACGGTTACCTCATATGTGCATCCGGTTCTATTGACTGAACTCCGGGTAAAAGTTGCATGAAGATCATCAACCTCAGGTTCAACATAATAAGCAATATCATTAGGTTCAATCGTGTAATTGTCTTTTATTTCGGCTACAAAGAATTCATAACCGGGAATTGTTTCTTCCACCGGCTCTTCAGGTATGCTTATTGATTTGACAAACTTAGCGGTTACCTCATATGTGCATCCGGTTTTATTGACTGAACTCCGGGTAGAAGCTTCATGAAGATCATCAACTTCAGGTTCAGCATAAAAAGCAATATCATTAGGTTCAATCGTGTAATTATTTTTTATTTCGGCTGCAAAGAATTCATGACCGGGAATTGTTTCTTCCACCGGTTTTTCAATTATTGAAATGATTTCCAATAATTCTCCGGCAGGTGTAGTTATTTGGTAAATTTTGTGATTTTTTGATAAAATAACGTTGGTAGCTGTCATTATCAAAATTACTGTCAGTGTTATTCTTTTTAGTGTTTTCATTTTTTATTAGTTTTTTTTGGTTTATTTTCATTTGTTTACTAATACAAGCTCATTTTTTGTGCCAAAGTCTGTATTAAACTGTATTACAGTTTTTTACGAAAAGGATGAAGGGTTTATCAGTTCAAAAAATACTGTTTCGGTGTACGATTTAGACCATACACTGTACGTTTGCGGGCATTTTGTAAACAGCAAAATATTATGGTGATACTGCAATTTATATGACAGGGCTAACGGTACAACCCATAAGCGTCAAGCTAAGAATAAGAAATGTATATTTAACTACGATCAAAACAACTAACCTCAGCGGATAAAAAAGTAATACCTTTTTCGAACCACATAGAAACATAGGACACATAGTTTTCACATAGAAACATGCATACGGAAACTCTATGTGTTATCCTATGTGTCCTATGTACCTATGTGGTTCATATAACAGAATCTTTTATACATTTCATTTTCTTAGCATGACGGTTATGTGATACTCCCGTCACGTATTGCTGAAAAATTTTTTCTAAATAACAAAAAAGAGATTAGCGAGAGATCAGTTATCAAGGGAGTTTAATAAAAAGTCAAGTAAAATTTCATTGAAGAGTTCAGGATGTGTTTCCATAGGGTTATGTCCGGCGTGCGGTATAACTTCCATTTTACTGTTCCGTAATGATGAATTTAATTTATGACCGGCTTCGACAGGCACCCATGTATCATTTTCGCCCCAGATTAAAAGTACGGGCATATCTATTTTATTAGGATCGGGAGTTGTTTTATCAAATCCTCTCAGAAATGTTTCGAAAACAGCTACCGAAGAGCCTTCTGTTTCAAAAGGCTCAACATAACCCTTAACGGCACAACTGTCGGCTTGCTTGCCGTATGCAGAGCTTAGCAAGGGCTCAAAACGTTCATAATTAATATAAAACGCTTTTCCCATTCCTTCAATCATGTGAAAAAAAACGGGAAAGCGCAAAAGATAACCGCCCAAAGTGCGACCTAAAGTTCTTTGCATTCTGCCAAACAAACCATTGGCTATCACCAGCTTTTCCGTCCGGCAGGGAAACATAGCCGCCATATACCCTGCAGTGCCGCCACCCATCGAATGTCCGACAAGAATCCATTGTTGATCAGAAATAGAATCAAGAAGCTCCCAAACCAGCTTTGAACGTGATTCGTGTGAATGATCAACAGGGCGCTGCTTTTCGCTAAATCCGTAACCGGGCATATCAACAGCCACAACACGGTACCCTTTTTCTGCAAAATAATCCATGTTTTTTCGCCACGAAAAAGTTGAAGCAGCAAATCCATGTATAAAAATAATGTTGCCTTTTAATTCCTTAAATGGCTCAAACAACCTGTAGTGAATGGTCATTCCCCCTATATCCGTAAAATGACTGTTTGCGAAAGGCAATGATTTTGTTTGCCCATCAATCGCTTCCAGGCCAATTAAACCTGCTGAAATGAGCGCAATTGTAGTAAAAAGCTTTAATAACATTTGCGAATATGTTTTTAAAAGTAACAAACTATCAACATATAAAAATTGTATACGGCAGATACACCTTATTGGATTGTCTTATGAAAATGATCGCGTTTCAGATCTTACAATCTTTATGTCAAAAATAATGCTTATTTCTTATACGACAAATAATGTTAAAGATTGTTAAATGTTTTACATAAAATTGGTTTATAATATAAACTACTTTATATTTGCAAGCAGTATTAACCAAATTCTAATTATTATGACAACACAGGAAATGACACCCGAAAAGAGCATTAAACTCATCTCACAGGTTATCAATGAAGCAAAATCAAAATTCGAGGAAAACGGAGCAATGTATATTATGTGGGGAGTGCTTGTAGCTCTAACTTCTTTAGGACAGTTTGTTCTGTTAAAACATGAATATTACTCCATAAGCTACTACCCTTACTTTTTATTACCATTAGGTGCGATCGTATGCCTGA
Organism: Bacteroidales bacterium; assembly: GCA_003559855.1. Taxonomy (GTDB): domain Bacteria; phylum Bacteroidota; class Bacteroidia; order Bacteroidales; family UBA7960; genus PUKZ01. Next base: position 36,899 of record PWJZ01000019.1, on the reverse strand, counting down.
TCTATTATTACAAAAAAGAAAAAACCAAAACAAATCAAATTTCAACTATTATTTCTGTTGCATGGATAATGTTGGGTTTGAATATCATGATTTTAGGGTTTTTATTCGGTTATCATTTAAAATCTTTTCTGATCCCTTTTATACTTTTGTTATTAGGGATCGGATACGTGATAACAGGGAATGCAATAAGAAGCAAGCTGATAATTGTTTCCGGATTACTGATCAATATTTCAGGATTTGTTTGTTTTAATCTGGAATGGATAAACCACTCCTTATTGATGAGTATTGTGTCTGTATTATTTGTTTTGATCCCGGGCATTGTTTTAAAAATCAATTATAACAAAAAAAATGTATAAGGATTTAAACCCTATATTACATTCTCAGCTAAGGTTAGCCATTATTTCATTTTTGGTAACCAGGGGCACTTCCGACTTTAACGAAATCAAAGATATAACCAAAGCCACATCCGGCAACATAAGCGTACAGCTAAAAAAGTTGGAGGAAGCCGGTTATATTAAGATTAAAAAAGGTTTCCGTAACAATTACCAGCACACATCGGTCGAGATCACAAAAAAAGGCATTGATGCTTTTGAAGAATATGTTGAGGCAATTAAACAATATATCAAATGATGTCTTTTTATTGCCAATATTTTGTGTTTTTCTAATCACTATTGGCCGACTAAAATTAATTATAGCCACAAAGATATTGATTTAAGAACCCCAGTGCGCTTCGCTACGCTGGGGCTTCGCTTTGAGTCCAGACTGTTCGTCAGCGAGTTCCTTCGCTATGCTGGCGCTTCGCTCCGAGTCCTGACTGTTCTTCAGTGAGTTCCTTCGCTCCGCTATCGCTTCGCTCAGGATGACAGGTTTTTTTAGTAGGGAGGGGAGAGAGAGCAGCGGCGGCTGCGCCGCCGCTGCTCTCTCTCCCTCTTTTTTACCATTGACATTGTCATCCTGACCGAAGAGAAGGATCTCGTGGAGTTTTTCGGATCGTGTTATTAAAAACCAGTTCCTTCCACTACGGATTAAAACCATTTATCAGGGATTCTTTTTTTGCCCGGGTTATCGTTTTTACTTGTTTTTCCCTTTTTATTGCTGTTTATATATTATCAAAAACTTCGTAATAAACTAATTTGTTTATGTTATACTTCTTTGTAAAGCCTTTTATAAGTCCATTTTTGTGTTCATGGCATCTTCCGGCTAAATTATTTGTAACTCCTGTGTAAAGTACTTTGTTTTTTAAATTAATCATTATGTAAACGTAGTACTGATGGATTTTCATAGGGATTTGGTTTTGGTTATTAATTAAGTTTTAATCGTTAAACATTATAAAGTCCTTCTATACTCAAACGAAGCCATTTTGATTCTATACCGGGAGTTTTTTATTTTTAAAAATATCAAAAAAGCTATATTAATTATCTTTTCTTACGCATCTAATTGATATACCCATATCAAGAGGTATATTTTCATAATAATGATAAATACCTGTATAATCATGTATTAAATATATAATATATGGTAAAGAATCCTGTTGATAAGACCAATAAAATGACATTTGGCTTAGCAATAAAAAGTTCACTAACGTCATACTACTTCTCCTTTGACCTCCCGGCACAGATGTAAAGCCGCTTTCATTTGTAGCGTCTTTGTTGGGGCTAAGCCATTTTGGGTGTGAATCGGGATGGGTTCGTGTGCTTTTTAATTTTCCGCCTGCCACTGAACCGCCACCCAGATAACCTGCCAACTCCTGCCAATCAGCATATTTTGGCAATCGCCAGCCCGGAGGGCAGGCATCCTGCGCCGCATGCCAGTTATACAAAACTCCATAGTTTTTGTAATTTTCGGTTGCTTTTGCCTCTTCCACATCATCTCCAAGATAATCGTAAACATAATAATGCGGTTTCGAATCTGAACCTGTCATTCCAGAATGCACTTCCGGTAGCCATGCCAGATTTTCTCTCATCCAGCATTGGTCGCCAATCAGAACTGTATTATATGTATTACCATCGCGCGGGTCGGTAAACTGTGGTATATCGGGGCAGGGCTCGCCAAGACTGTCATCGCAAAATGTAGTAACCTCTTTTTGCCGTCCATAACCCGTACCTTCGCTACTTGTGGCATATGCACGTACATAATACCTGGTATTGGGCGTAAGTCCTGTAATGGTACTGGTGAACCCGCCAAGCCCTTCGCCGTCTGTTGTAAAACCATCATTATTCTTTAAATCAGGGTTTTCTGAAATGCTCCAGACAACACCGCGGGCTATCACTGTCTTACCGCCATCATCGGTAACCTCGCCGCCACAAACGGCAGAAGTGTTCGCAACTTCTGTAACAGAAGCCGTAGTTACAACAGGTAAATCTTCTTTTCCGCAACTTGTAAAATATAACAATAATACCCCGGTAACTGATACAAAGTAAATCCGAAAACGGTTTTTTAGTTTTGCTCCGGTTGTTTTCTCTGTTTTTTTCATATTTTAATGGTTTTTGATCGTTCCTTTTACTTATTTATCCTGATTAATTATATTTTGCCTGTAATGTCGTTCATTGGAGAGATAATTAATTTAAGCACTTCTAAAATCAAAAATCGTTAACTTAGCGTGCCGACCAAAGGACAATATTATCCTCTTTGTATCCACTTCCCGTCCATCAGCAATAAGCGTATAAAGATACATACCGGGCTTAAGCTCATTTCCTTGTATCTTTATAAGTAAGATAAATGAAATGATTAATAAAGAAATTCATTAAATAATATAGCCGGCATAACTTGCTGGCAATTAATAATGTATAAAAGTAAAAAAAAACAAAATAAAAAAGGTTTCCGCAATAATTACCGGCACACATCAGTCGAAATCACAAAAAAAGGTATTGATGCTTTTGAAGAATATGTTGAGGCAATTAAACAATATATCAAATGATAAAAATTTTTTACCGTTTTATCTTTTCGAATATTTTACAACAAGCTCTTTGAACCTGTCGCCTCTTTCCTCGAAATTTTGGAACATATCATAACTGGCAGCAGCCGGCGATAAAAGGCACGATCTGCCAGAGGGAGTCAGCCTTATAGCAAGCTTTACGGCTTCATCAAAGTTATAAATAAGATGCAGGCGGCTCAGTATCTGAGAATTATCCCTGCACATTTCATCATATATTCTTTTGCCCGCTTCACCAATGAAGATGAAATTCTCCGGTGACGAATTTTCAAGACACTTTATCAGTCTTTCGTAATTCACTCCCCTGTCATATCCTCCTATAATTACCGTTGCCAAAAGCGGAACCGATTGTATAGCTTCAATGGCTGCTTCCGGTATTGTTGCTATGGAGTCATTATAAAAGTTTACGCCGCCATACTTACCGATATATTCAAGCCTGTGCGGCAATCCGGTAAATGTAGAGATGCCTTCTATAATATTTTCATCATCTGTACCGGCTATGCGGCACGCCAGGATCACCGCCATCATATTGTAAAGATTATGACGACCGGTTAATTTGCAATGCTTGTCAATATTGCTGAATACCTTACCGTCATGACAAACGATATCATTGCCCGATAAGAAACAATACCTCTTTCCGGCAGGTTCATTACCAAAACCAAACAACTGCGATTTCAAAGGATATTTTTCCATCAGTTTATGGATCAATCGGATTGAAGAATTAAAAATAAAACGATCGCCACTCTTTTGGTAACGTGCAATATTGAATTTAGCTTTCTGGTAATCAACGTAAGAACCGTAATGATCAAGGTGTTCCTGGAAAATATTCAGCAACACGGCAATATGCGGCGAAACATCTATATTTTCAAGCTGATGGCTGCTCAACTCGTAAACTATCCATGAATGGGCTTTAACGGATGCTATACGGTCGAAAGGAGGAATGCCGATATTCCCTACAAAAACAACGTCTTTTTTTACCTGCCGCATAATATAGTATATCATGCTGGAGGTAGTGGACTTACCCTTTGAACCGGTAACGCCAATGATCTTATCACGATAATATTTAATGAATAATTCGGTCTGGGAAGTTATTTCGGGAAGTTTCGAAAACCCGGCAAGCTTCTTGTAAGAAACACCGGGGCTTTTTATAACCAGATCATAAAATTGCAGCGATTTAAGGTAATTATCACCTGTATGAAAGACAACATTGGTATCGGAGCCGAATTTGTTTTCAAAATCATCTACTACTGATCTGCGGCAATCTGCAATACCCAAAAGTACTCCGCGCAATAATTTTCTGACAAACCTATATGTTGACTCCCCCTCACGTCCAAAGCCGAGAATCAATAATTTCTTATTTTTAAAAAAAACTTTCAGGTTTCTGTCTATCATTACTCTATTAATTGAACGTTTTTATGCCGAAAGGAATAAAACGCAGATTTACCCTGTGAAAAATATTATTAATAGCAGGTTGCATAAAAAAATTCTTATTCCACACGTTGAACGCGGATCAAGCGGATTTACGCGGATTAATCAGTGATTATCCGCTTTATCAGCGCCATCCGTGTTCTATTGGCAAGTTATCCAAAACACGCCTGATAAACCTTTCCGGTACAAAATGCTTCGATGAAACTGAACTCAGCAGATCAATCCGTCTGTTAAAATAATGGATGCATTTTTCTGATTCTATATAATATTTTATTAAAGCAGGTTTTTCCTGTTCATTATAGAACTTTTTAACAGCTAAGCACAATGCAATATTTACTTCTTCAATCGTACCGACACATTCAAAAGGCTTGTATTCGGAAATACCTGTTAACTCATCAAAATATTTTTTCAGATCAAGTTTGTCAAAAAGGTTTTCTCCAAAAATATCAAACAACTTACCGGGTTCCAAAAACGGAGCCAGAATAATAAACACAAACAAACACTTTGAGCAATTGCAACACCATATATCGCTTTTACTTCCTACATTACAACTTTTAAAAACCTTATGATACTTTTGGTACCGGGCAAACAATCCGGCTATTTGCAGTTCATTCAATGGTCGCAGGAAGCTGAAGTATTCTATTTCCGGGCAAATGAATTTCATCACATAATCCCTGAAGCTCTTTTCAAATTCATAGCTTTTTGAGTACTGGTGATTAATGTCAGTACCGGGGATAGTTGCTTCACTGGCGCTTGATTCGTTGGAAAGAGCAACATACCAGGTTTTTGTACCTGCACAAGCCAGCAGTGAAATAAAAGCCAAAAGAGCGGAAAAAGGCGTATGGCCGTTTAAATACCCTTTATCATTAAGATCAAGCATAGTCTGATCAAGTTTGCGGTTGATCACTAGGACATTTGACAGGTCGAAACCCGCACATTCAATTGTTTGCCGGGTAGCCCGGCGATGATTAACAACCATCGGTATTACAACAGGCTTATGGTCTTTAAGCAGCTCAAGAGTCACAACCGAATCCTTCCCTCCTCCCACAGGAATGATAAGTCCGTCAGAAAAATTCATATGTGACAATAAGGTTCTTTCAGAACTATTTTCATGATTATATATATTTACAAAATCGTCATAACCCACCGCAATGTTATTCATAAAGAAAAACTCCCCCATTCCCTTATAATACAAATTTTTCCACCATTCAGCCTGCTCTTCACTAAGCTTGTGGGGCTTAATAATTATTTTCGGCGGACAGGCGGTCTTCCAATAACTTATCAGTTCAATCATCCCTATATGAAATACCAGGTTTCGCAACATGCTTTCAGTTATATCTTCAGCCCGAAAAAATGCAGACGCGGGAAAATGCAATGAAGGACGAAACTCTATGCCACCTGCCATAGTAAACAGATACTCAATGAAAAGATCATCGCCCCTGTAATTTATTGTGTAACTATCATAAACAAATTCCCGGTGCTTATTCCTTAGATTTTCATAAAGATATGATCGGTCTTTTACAGGCATTTTTCTGTTTGTCGTTAATAAATAAAATCGATATCAAACTTACAGATTTTTTTAAAACAGATTGTATTCATCACGTATTACTTTCAGAGTTAATAAATAATTATTTTAAATTAGCAGCGAAAATAAAAAAACCCATTGTTGTTTTTTTTATTTTATCAGAACAATTTACGCATAGCCGTGTTAGTCTTGTAAAACATAAAATTAATGAACAGAAATTTATTCTCTATTTTACTTGTAATTATACCTGTATTTTTTAGCAATAATGTAATTCAGGCAAAAAATACTATTACAGGCACAATAAAAGATAGTATTAGCGGCGAGCCTCTCGCATTTGCTCAAGTTTCAATTTTACAAGTTTCTGACACTACGCTTATAAACGGAGCTATTACTGACTATGAAGGAATTTTCAGCTTTCAAACAGCTGGCTCCGGCATACATCTGCTGAGAGTTAATTTTGTTGGTTACGAAGATTTTTATAAACAATTATATGTTGAAAGCGGAAAAAATGATTTGGGTATAATAAACATAACACCATCTGTCACACAACTGGGTGAGGTGGAAATTACCGCAGCAGCCTCACTTTTCAGGGGCGAAGCAGATCGGCGGGTTTATAATGTAGAAAATATGACTATTGCCGAGGGAGGCACAGCCATACAACTTCTTGAAGCTTTACCATCGGTTCAGCTGGATGAAGAAGGCAGTATTATGGTCAGGGGAAGTGGAAATATTTTGATATATATAAACGGCAGGCCTACCAATCTCACTGCTGATGACACCGAATCTATTTTGGAACAATATCCTGCCAATGATATTAAAAGCATTGAGTTGATCACAAACCCGTCAGCCAGGTTTGACGCTGAAGGTGTCGGGGGTATTATCAACCTGATCTTAAAAGAGGAAAGAATGCATGGCTTTAATGGCCAGGTAAATATGTCAGCCGGAACAGGAAACAAATATACCGGTGGCATAAATATGAACCTGCGCCGGAACAGATGGAACCTTTTTGCAAATTATTCTTATCAATACAGGGAGTTATGGGAAAAAAACGAAAGTTTCCAGGAAAGAGATATTATGGACTCATCTCCTATTGTTGACCTTGATTATCAAACGGAGAACTATCTTCAATCGCACCTTGTCCGCATTGGTGGTGAATATGAGTTTAACTCCAACAGTTCAGCAAGGGTTTATTCCAATATAAACGCCCGCGGTCGTGACCGTGAGCGCACATACAATATCAGCAACTTGTCTGCACCCCTTGTACTTGATAGCATGTACGTAAGATTATTGGAAGAAGATCAAAGCAGGGTCAACTATGAAACAGGCCTGGGATATTATTGGAATGATCAAAACGGCAGGTCTTTTAACACTAATGCATCTATATCATGGAGCTCGCAAGATCGTATTGAGTATTTTAATCAACAATATTTTGACAGCAACATGGAAGAGGTGGAAGAAAAGCTGCAGGATCAATTCTATGAAAGGCCCCTTGACAGCAGGATGATGGTTTTCGAAATTGACTATGAGCAAATTCTTGGTGAGAACGTTCAATTGGAGTCAGGGTTAAAAGGGACGCTAAGACATGATTATCGTGAACAAAACTTTGGCCAGTTAAACCTTTCAACTGATGAATACGAAGAGGTTGTATTAAGCGGTATACCTATTAACAATAGTTTTACCAGGGATGAAGATGTTTATGCCGGATACCTGATCATAAGAAATAACAACAGCAGGCTAAGCTATCTTGCAGGACTGCGTGCCGAGATGACATATATCAAAACACACCAGGAATATGGGTTAAGGCCGGGCTTCCTTGACGATGACCATTTTGTCCCTTCAACCGATACAACTACACGTAGCAACTATTTTAACCTGTTCCCAAGTATATTTCTCAACTATGAAATATCGGAAAACCAGGATATACAAGCAAACTACAGCCGCCGTATAAGAAGGCCCGGAGTTACTGCTATGATGCCTTTTTTAAATGCGCAGGATTTTTATAATTTACGCTTAGGCAATCCCTACCTGGAACCTGCATATACAAATAGCTACGAAATAAATTATATCCGTTCGTGGGAAAATTATATGGTAACCGGTGGTGTGTTTCACAGGCATACCTACAATGGCATCACACGTTTGTTTGTTCCTTTTGAACAAGGTGCCATGGTAACATGGGTAAACGCCAGCACAATCAATTCCACCGGTTTGGAACTCATAAACTACTTTACATTCAACTCCAATTTTGACCTTACTTTATCCGGCAATTATTTCTATTCGCTGGTAGAGGGACAGCTTGAAGACGACCCATACAAAAATGAAAGTTATTCTTATACTCTGAGTTTGCTTGGAAATATGAGCATACCCGGCTGGTTTAACACCCAGGTGTCGGCTAATTACTGGGGTCCCCGGGTTATACCACAAGGAACTATTAAACCGGTATTTACCATGAACATTGGCCTGCGCAGAAATGTGCTTAATAATCAAGGTACAGTCAGCCTTAACGTAAGCGACCTGTTAAACACAAGGCGATTTAAACTTGAAACATCAAGTGATGCAATTGTTCAAAAACGTGAGTTCTATCGTGAGTCAAGAATAATAACCTTATCATTTACATACCGCTTCAGAAACTATCCCGAACAACGCGAACGACGCAGAGAAGACAGTATAGAAGGTGATATTGAAGGGTTGTTCTGATTTGAACTTAAAACCTCTTTCTGAAATTATGTGTTCTCAAAACACTTATATCCTTCTAAAAACATCTAACAAGCAGAACAATTATTAACAATCTTTTGCTAATTTAGCCCGGAAAAAATTATTGGTATAAAAACCAGGTGACAAAACAGTGAAAGACATATTCAAACTAAAACTTATTTAAAATGAAAAACATATCATTATCAAAGATCATTTTACCAATTATCGCATTGTTGTTTTTCCACATTACGTTAAAATCACAATCAGGCTTTGATAATTACCATTACAGGAATGATTTTCTGATGGCATCGCCCGGTGCGATGAAATTCGGATTGTATGGTCATGACAATCCTGCCATATTAAATTATGTTAAGCAGCCTGATATAATGTTTGCATGGTCGGATCAATTCGGCGGGTTTACAGATTTTAACCGCTGGGGTTTGTTTTTGGGCATGCCCAACATGGGCTTTTCAGTGTTTAACCATACCATTGCAGGGATGAGATTAACCGATTACAGGATATCATCTGCCATTGGCACCAAATCATTTGGTTTTGGTGCAAGCTACAACTGGTCGCGCGGAGATACAGATTTTTTTCAACGGAAAAATTCGGTTACTCTCGGCACACTGATCCGCCCGGGCAGATATTTTTCTTTAGGTATAACCGGTACTTCCGTAGCTAATTTCAACCATTATGAAGGTGTTTTTGACCTGGCGATCCGCCCTATGGGAAACGAAAAAATTGCAGTTTTTGGCGATTATGCCCTGCGTAACGACATGAAGCTTGCTGACGGATACTGGAGTGCGGGTGTTGCTGTAGAAGCACTGCCCGGCATCAGGGTTACCGGAAGATATTTTGATAATAACTTCTATACGTTTGGTATTGAATTCAGTCTTGGCAGAGTCGGTATTTCAACACAAGGAGGATTTAATAAAGATTTCAAGCACAGTCACAATACTTATGCCGTACGTGTAGGAGCATACGACAGAAACATTGCAGATGACCTTATCCGTGAACCCAAATATTATAGCAATATTGACCTTTCAAAGCCTATGCGTTATCAGAAATTTCAATTATTTGATAAAGCCAACTCACTTATTGAAATATTGGATGCTATAGATGCTGCGGCTGAAGATCCCCGAATATCAGGAATAGCAATAAATGCAACAAGCATGAATATCAATCATACCATGTTGTGGGAACTCAGGCAACAGCTTCTGAAATTCAGGGAAACAGGAAAAAAAGTCGTGATCTTCACAGATAATGCATCCATGAATATCTACCATTTTATCTCGGTAGCCGACAAGATTATCCTTGACCCACAGGGCTTGATTATTTTGCCGGGTTATCTTGCCGGAAACATTTACTTAAATAAAACACTTGCAAAACTTGGAATAGGAGTTAATGAATGGAGATTTTATGAATATAAATCTGCATTTGAAATGTTGGCACGTGAGTCTATGAGTGACGAGGACAGGGAGCAACGTCAAAGAATAATTGACCATCGCTATGACTTTGTTAAAAAGGACATTATGGCAAGCCGCGGATTTTCGGAAGAAGAATATGAAAGGCTGATTAACGAACTAGTCTTTTTCACTGCAAAAGATGCTCTTGAACACAAGCTGGTTGATGAGTTAGGACGCTGGAGTGAGGTAAATGATATACTTAAAGAGTTTGAAGGCAAAGAAAAAAAGTTAATCGGCAAAGATTCATTGCAGCGTTACCAGCTTCCTGCAGACAATTACTGGGGAGAAAAACCAAAGATAGCTGTTATTTATGCAGTTGGGCCTTGTGCAATGGAAACAGGCATCAGGGCAAAATCTCTGTCAAAAGATATTGCTAAAGCACGCAAAAAATCGGATATAAAAGCAATTGTGTTCCGTGTCGAATCGCCCGGCGGCTCGCCGCTTGCATCTGATGTAGTCGCAGCTGAACTGCTGAAAGCAAAAGAGGAAAAGCCTGTCATCATTACACAAGGTTCGGTTGCTGCATCCGGCGGCTATTGGTTGTCAATGTATGGCGATACCATTATTGCAGCACCAAACACTCTTACAGGTTCCATCGGTGTAATCACAGGCTGGTTCTACGACCAGGGTATAAAAGATAAAACAGGTTATGAAACAGACCTTGTTAAAAGAGGTGAACTTGCCGATATGGGCTTCGGGTTAGTCGTGCCGCTTTTGAACATGCCAATAATGGACAGGAAGTTCACCGAAAAAGAAGAAGACATTATAAAAAATGTCATGACATCCCTGTATGATGATTTTGTTGAAAAGGTTGCCAACGCCCGTGGGCAGGATTTTGAAGATATAGACGCAATTGCCCGCGGAAGGGTATGGACGGGATATGATGCCCTGAAAATTGGTTTGGTTGATACGCTTGGCGGATTACAAACTGCCATAAATATCGCCCTTGAAAAATCAGGTATAGGTATTGGCGAAGAATACCAAATTGTTGAATACCCAAAGCCGGGGTTGTTTGACTTTTCAGGTTTGCTTTCGGGATTGATCGGAACTAAAACCCATGAAATAAAAGAAGATCCGCTGATAAAACATCTGAAGTTCCGCCTGAAACACAATACAGAGCCGATGCTTATCTTGCCGCTGGAATATATGAACTTTTATTTTAATGAGAATAAAGGCCTGGATTAATAATCGAATTCAGCCTGTGAACATATTGTAATTTTATAGTAAAAATATTGAATCCAAAACAATAAATAATTGTCTGTTCTCATATTTAACAACCCAAAATACCGCAAAAATGAAAACCATCTTTTTAGTCACGTCATTATTGATTTTATGTCTTCCATTAAAATCACAACCCGGCTTTGAAAATTACCATACCCGGAATGATTTTTTCATTACCTCTCCAGGTGCAATGAAATTAGGGCTTTATGGATATGACAACCCTGCTTTGTTGAATTTCGTCACGGATTTCAATTTAAAGTTTGCATGGTCTGATCAATATGGCTTTTTTAACAGGCGTGGTATATTTTTAGCCACTCCTTCCTTTGGAATAATGCCACAAATAGGTTTTTCAGTAGTAAATCATTCAGAAGAAGAAAAAAGAGTAACCGATTTTAAATTATCGACCGCTTATGGCACTGAAACTTTTGGTATAGGAGCAAGCTTTAATATACCGGCAAGAGACATTGAATACTTCGACCGTAAACACTATTTTACTATTGGAACAGTATATCGCCCCAGCCGTTATCTTTCTTTAGGACTCATTGGCACATCTGTTACTAACTTCAAGCACTACGAGGGTGTTATTGATCTTGCAGTAAGACCTTTTGGCAGTGAAAACCTTACTGTTTTTGGTGATTATGCCCTGCGTAATGATATGAAACTTTTCGACGGTCAATGGAGCACAGGTGTTGCTGTTAAAGCTCTGCCAGGTATTCGGCTAACAGGCAGGTATTTCAGTAATAACATGTTCACAGCAGGTATCGGTTTTAGCCTTGGTAATATTGGTATTGCAACCCAGGGAGGCTTCGGTAACAATTTTAAATACAGCCATAATACTTATGTTGTCAGAGTTGGTTCATACGAAAGAAATATTCATGATGAAAAGTTTAGCAATCCCAAAAATTATGCAGGCATCTCTCTGAAGAAACCGATGCGTTACCTGAAATACCAATATTTTGATGATGCAAATACTCTTTGGGACAAATTGGAGCTTATAGATGCCGTAGCCAAAAATGCGCGTTTTGGAGGAATCGTGATCAACACCTCAGGTATGAAAATAAACCATAATATGTTATGGGAGCTCAGAGAGCAATTAAAGAAATTCAGGGAAACAGGAAAGAAAGTGGTTGTTTTTATTGATAATGCCGATATGAACACTTATCATTTCGCCTCGATAGCAGACATAATAATAATGCATCCTTACGGACAGGTAAATTTGCCCGGTTACATGAAAGGCAACATATACCTCGGCAATATGCTCGAAAAAATTGGTATAGGTTTCAAAGAATTCAGGTATCACGAATACAAATCAGGTTTTGAGCCTTTGTCAAGTGACAGAATGAGTGATGCAGACCTCAAACAGCATCAAAAAATGGTTGATAATCTTTATAATCTGGTTAAGGAAGACATTATGTTTTCTCGTGAATTTACGGAAGAAGAATATGAAAAGCTTGTCAATGAGATATTTTATTTCACTGCCGAAGCAGCTGAGCAACATGGGTTGGTTGACAGGCTCGGACGCTGGAGTGATGTAGATGATATTATTGAAGATGTTGTCGGTTATGAGATGACTATTCTGGAAGACGACAGGTTACAGAGGTTCTTAAGGCGTACAGATTACAACTGGGGCAGAAAGCCTAAAATAGCCGTTGTATATGCCGAAGGTTTTTGTGATATGGAAACAGGCATGAAAGCAAGGTCTCTGGCAAAAGATATTAAAAAGGCACGTGAAGATCAAAACATAAAAGCCATTGTTTTGCGTGTAGAATCACCCGGCGGATCTACACTTGCAATAGATATTATTGCAGAAGAGCTGAGGAAAGCCAGGGAAAAAAAACCTGTTGTCGTTTCACAAGGATCTGTAGCTGCTTCCGGCGGTTACTGGCTTTCAATGTACAGCGACGCCATAGTGACAACACCAGGAACAATGACCGGCTCAATAGGCGTAATAACGGGATGGATGTATGACGACGGTATAAAAGAAAAATTAGGATACACCACCGACATCGTGAAAAAAGGAGAATTTGCCGACCTGGGATTTGGTATACCGGTTCCTATTTTGAATATGCCCCTGCTTGACAGAACGTTTACCGAAAAAGAAGAAAGAGTTATTGAAAATATGCTGACCAACACGTATGAAAGGTTTATAAATGAAATTGCCGAAGCAAGAGACAAAGAATATGACGATATTGAAGCCATATCGCGCGGAAGAGTCTGGTCAGGCAATCATGCAAAAAAAATAGGACTTGTGGATACTTTGGGTGGTTTACAAACAGCTATCAACATAGCCGCTGCAAAAGCAGATATTGACATGGAAGAAGGATATCAGATAGTCGAATATCCTGAACCCGAATTATTCAGTTTCAGTGGTCTTATAACGTTTATAATTTCAAGGATCATTGATATCGAAAGCCCTGAAACAACAAAAAATCCTCTGGCTCAATACCTGCAATTTCTTAACATGCATAATGCAAAACCCCTGCCTGTTTTGCCCGTGGAGTATATGTATTATTATTTTCATTAGCCATGGCATTTATGCTATAGGAAATTTGACACCATACGTTACGGGGTTTTAACCCCAAAAATTGATTTATTTATTTTGGGCTGAAGCCCGTGAAAATACACGCATATTTTAACACCACATAAATATGGTGGCTATTTATGTTTTATCACCAAATAATTGTTGTGAATAATTTGTGTTTACCCGTTGGATGTTTTCTTTTTCAACTAATTCTTTTTTATGAGATTATCCAACAGGGTGAATTTGTGGATAAAGACTTTTTAGACCGGCCTCAATATTATTTGTTTAAAATTATCCCTGTTTATTGTTTTTAAAATAGGATTGTATGCATTAATAAACGTTTTTGGAAATTTTGGCCTTCTTTTTGGATTCCATTTAATTTCATATCCATAAAATTTCCCGTTTACTTCTTCAATGTAATCAACTTCTTGTTGTTGTGAAGTTCGCCAAAAATAGGTGTTTGCAAAAACTTTGTTATTAGATAAAAACTTTAATCGTTCAGTAATTATGAAATTTTCCCAAAGAACACCTATATCCTGTCTTATGGATAATGGCTGCATTTGCCCGATAACGGCATTTCTAATCCCATTATCATAAAAATAAATTTTGCGATTTGTTTTTATTTCGTTTCGCAGATTCCTGCTTAGCGGATTTAGTCTAAAAATCACATAAGCCTTTTCTAGTATAGATATATAGCGGTCAATTGTTTTTGGGTCTAATCCAACCATTTCGCCTAATTCTCTTAAAGATACTTCGTTCCCTAACTGGTAAGAAAGTGCCTGCAATAATTTTTTTATTTCTTCAGGCTTTTTGATATTTCCAAACATCAAAACATCTTTATATAAATAGCTGTCAGTAAGCTCTCTAAGGTTTATTTCAGCGTCATTAGCAGAATTTAAAATATCAGGATACAATCCTAAAACCAGGCGGTTTTCCAAATCCTGATCGGCAACCAAAAAACCGGTATGTTTTTGCCATTCACTCCATGAAACAGGCCATAAGTAAAAAGTTCTTTTTCTCCCGGTTAAAGGTTCATTTGTTTCTTGTGTTAAGTCGAATGAAGATGAACCACTCATTATTAACTGTACTTCCGGAAACTGGTCAACGATTATTTTTGCAGTAATACCAATCTCTTTTATTCGTTGAGCTTCATCAATAAACACAATTTTTTTATTTCCGATAAGTTGCTTTAATTGCATAGTGTTTGGACGTGACAGCAACTTTAACACATTCGGATCATCGCCATCAAGCATTATTGTTTGAGTCTTAAAGTCTTCAAGTATCTTTTTTAATAGTGTTGTTTTGCCACTTTGCCGGGGACCAATTACTATTATAGCTTTTCCTTTGAATATTGTTTCTCTTAGCTGTTTTTCAATTATTCTTTCTATCATGATTTTTTTTACAAATATAATCATTTTGAGGATTCAAATCCTTATTTATTATAATTTTTACGGATTTAGTTCTTAATTTTAACTAAAAATTCGTTAACCGGAAATCTTTCGGGAAATGATTTATTTATTTTGGGCTGAAGCCCGGAGAGAGTGCGGGTAATCTCTATACCCCACGACTAAAGCCGGGGGTAATAGATATCAATATATTCCGGAAGCCAGGAGTTTGAAGATTTAAGAGTGCTAAGCCGGAAGCCGGAAGTCTTTTACGGGAGCTTCCGGTTCCTCAGGACTTTAAAAAATTTCCAGCTTCCGAGAGGAACTGGAAGCTTCCGGTTAGAAATAATATTATTGCCTTTACAAAAAAAAGCCATATTTTTATGCTTTTAATTTGAGAAAAACAGTCTAAAAGCAAAAGATGAGCTCAAAAAAGATCCGACAGCCAACCTTTACTGAAGCTGTTATTCCTGTTATATTTCTAACAATCCTGATATCTGTCAATGTTTATATTTTCGGTGAGGATTCGCTGGAGGGCTCAAATCAGATTGTGCTCATACTTTCGGCAACGGTTGCAGGCATTATTGCCCTGCGTTTAGGTATGGGCTGGGTACAATTACAAAAAGGGATAGTAAAAAGTATCAGCAATGCAATGCCTGCAATACTTATTCTTTTACTCATAGGTTCATTAGCGGGTACCTGGTTGCTGAGCGGTATAGTACCGGCAATGATATATTACGGGCTTCAGGTTCTTAATCCGACAATATTTCTTGTTGCTGCCTGCATTGTTAGTTCCATAGTATCGTTGGTTACAGGCAGCAGCTGGTCGACGGTAGCCACTTTGGGAGTTGCATTGCTGGGAATCGGCAAAGCATTGGGTGTTCCGGTCGGCATGGTTGGCGGGGCAATCATTTCGGGTGCTTATTTTGGCGATAAGATGTCGCCGTTATCAGATACTACAAATCTTGCACCGGCTATGGCAGGTACCGATCTTTTCACTCACATCCGTTATTTGGCATGGACTACTGTACCGAGTATAACGATAACCCTGGTAATTTTTTCAATAATGGGTCTGAACCGTGGTGCTGATACCGTTCCGGGAGATATTGCCCCTGTGCTTGAAGCCATCCGTGCTACATTTAACATAACACCGTGGTTGTTTATAGTACCTGCCTTTGTAATATTTGCAATAACTCAGAAGATTCCCGCCCTGCCTGCCCTTCTTGCCGGCACATTGCTGGGAGGAATATTTGCGATCATTTTTCAACCACACATCATTGAACATGTAAGCGGTATCACGGACAATTTTTCTTTGGCGTCTTATATTGCAGTAATGAAAGCGATGTATACCGATATCAGCGTTACAACCGATCATGCCATGGTCAACAGCCTTTTGCAAACCGGCGGCATGCGCGGTATGCTCAACACGGTGTGGCTGATAATTTCAGCTATGATATTTGGAGGCGTCATGGAATCAAGCGGACTGCTGAAAAGGATCACCGAATCAATTATCAAGCTGGCACACTCAACCGGCTCACTGGTTACATCAACAGCTTTTACATGCATTTTCTTCAATCTGACAGCCAGCGATCAATATCTGAGTATCGTCGTGCCGGGCAGGATGTTCGCAAGCACATATAAAAAAAGAGGTCTGACACCCCAAAACCTTAGCCGCACCCTGGAAGACGGCGGCACGGTCACATCCGTGCTCGTGCCATGGAATACATGCGGCGCAACCCAATCTTCCGTCCTTGGTGTGCCTACCCTGATATTTTTGCCTTATAGCTTCTTTAATATTATAAGCCCTTTTATGTCTATCATTTTCGCATATTTGAACATAAGGATCTCAAGATCGAACAATAAAAAAAATAAAGATATTCCGGTCTAATGATTAACTTTGAAGGGGCAGGCAAGAGCCAGACGTGCTGACATATCCTGCCAATGTCAGCGTGGAAGGTCTTTTACCAAAAAGAGTTCGGGTTAAGCAAACATTGAAAACAGGGTGAAAGGCAGGAAGCCCGGATTCTGTAATTTATTGGTATTGTCAAGACGAAGCCTTTTGTAAAGTAACTTCTTAATTAAAAACAAATGAAGCGAGTCATAATTTCGGTAACCAACGATATCGTGACCGACCGCAGAGTTATCAGGGTTGCCGGCACATTAGTCAAAGAAGGTTTGGATGTGACGATTGCCGGAAGAAAACACAGCAAAAGTCTGCCCCTGCAAAAATTTCCTTTTAAAACCAAACGGTTTTCACTGCCATTTGAAAAAGGGTTTTTTTTCTATGCCACATTCAATATACGATTATTCTTCTACCTTATTTTCAATAATGTTGATATACTACTTGCGAATGATCTGGATACCCTGCCGGCTAATTATCTGGCATCAAAATTCAAGAAAGCCGGGCTGATTTACGACAGTCATGAATATTTTACCGAAGTGCCGGAATTAATTGACAGGCCTTTTGTAAGAAAATTTTGGCTGTCAATTGAGAGATTCATACTTCCCCGGATAAAAACTTCCTATACTGTTTGTGATTCAATAGCAAGCGCCTATAAGCATAAATATGGCATAGAAATGCATGTTATAAGAAACGTTCCGCTATTAAAGGATGAATCGACACAAGTTGAAAAAATATCGCTTCCCGATTTTAAAAACAAAAAAGTATTAATTTATCAGGGTCATCTGAACAAGGCAAGAGGGCTGGAAAAAATGATAAATGTCATGCGGTTTCTCGATTCTGCCTTTTTTTTGATCGTTGGTGATGGTGATATAAGACATGAACTTGAAAGAATGGTTTCTGAGAGCCGTCTTAATCATAAGATACATTTCACCGGACGTGTTTTTGCCGATGATCTTCCCCATTATACAAAAAGAGCCGATATCGGAATAGTCCTTGAAGAAAATTCAGGGCTTAACTACTATTATTCTTTGCCAAACAAGCTTTTTGATTACATACACGCTGAAATACCGGTTGTTGCTTCAGATTTTCCCGAAATAAAAAATATAGTCGAAAGATACAACACCGGAATATGTACTGATGAACAAGATCCTGAGAAACTTGCAAAATTGTTTGAAAAGATATTGAGTGATGATTACTTGTTGTCAGGCTGGAGAGCCAATGCTCGTTTGGCTAAGCGTGAGCTTTGCTGGGAGCGGGAATCGTCAAGCCTCAAATCTCTGTTTTTTGATTTTGATGCCTGATTCGGTGTTCGGGATTGAGATCTTCTACTTTTCCGTCCTCACATTTAAAAACCCGTGCGAGGTATTTTTGAATAAGTGTATAATCGTGTGTAGCCATAAGTACGGCTCTTCCTGTTTTGCTTATTTCAACGAGCAGTTCGATAATTCCTTCGCTTGTGTCGGGGTCGAGGTTACCGGTAGGTTCATCGGCAAGTATGATATCAGGGTCATTTACAAGAGACCTTGCAATGACCACACGCTGCTGCTCGCCGCCCGAAAGCTGATGAGGCATTTTAAAACCTTTTGTACGTAACCCCACTTTTTCAAGAACATCTTCCATACGTTCTTCCATGGCAACCTTATCACGCCAACCGGTGGCTTTCATAACAAATATAAGATTATCACGAACCGAACGGTCGCTCAAAAGCTGGAAATCCTGAAATACTATACCAATCTTACGCCTCAGGTAAGGTATTATTCGTGATCTGATATTGGCAAGTTCAATACCGGCTACCTTTGCATAGCCGTCAACCAAAGGTAAATCAGCATATAATATTTTCAGCAAGCTGCTTTTACCCGTGCCTGTCTTGCCAATGATATAACAAAACTCACCCCGGTCAATCTCAAGGGTAACATCCGATAATACCAATGTGTCCTTTTGAAAAACCGAAACCCTGTCCAACTGAATAATAGTGTCTAAAGGCATATTTTATTTGTGATATTTCTGCAAAAGTATAATTTTTATCCTAACCCGTAATTGTTATTTTCGGATTGTTCTATTTTAACACTTTCAATAACAGAGTGTAAGATTGACACCGGATAACCAGGTATTGACAGGAAGATTTATGCTTTGTTTCTTTTATCATCCGGCTTTTACAATACGGGTTGTATGAATGTACTTGTCCGATTTTATCCGCAACAGGTATATTCCCGAATTTATGACATTCAGATTCATGAAGGGATAAAATGTATTATATCCTTCCGTTACATGGTAGATGTTGCTCATAAGTATCTGACCTTTGGTGTTGATAAGCTGGATTTTCACCCTGCTTTGTCTTTCAAAATAGAGGCTGAGTCTGAAGTTGTCATAAAAAGGATTCGGAAATATTTTCACAAACGGCTCTGTTTTGAGATCATCTTTAAGCAGATTATATGCTTTATAAAAATCAGGTATTCCGTGGCCATACAGAGTATCGGGGTTAAATATTTTATGGCTGCTTTTAATTATTGCTCTTTTTATTTCTCCGACAGGTCGGTTTGGATGGGCTTGCCAGAGGCATGCTGCCATACCTGCTATCATGGGTGATGAGAAAGAGGTGCCGCTGGCAGTTATAATTTCGCCGTTAGCATTAATTACCGTATTGTTTCTGCCTACTGCCATAACATCCGGTTTTATTCTGTTATCAAACGACGGTCCAACGGAGCTGAATGATGCCCTTTCGCCTTCGGTATTTACTGCACCTACCGCAATGCCGCCCCTGCTGTCGGCCGGTGCACTGATATACATCCAGTCCTGAAGTGCATAATTACCTGCGCTGTTGACAACAAGCATTCCTTTTTCAAAAGCGTAATTAGCTGCCCTGGAGATCAATGTTGTTTGCCCGTCCATATCTTCGTACGTATGATTCTGTACAGGATCGTCAAAGACGGTATAACCCAGCGATGTATTTAAAATATCTGCTCCAAGGCTGTCTGCATATTCGGCAGCGGCTATCCAGTTACATTCCTCTATCAGAAATTCGCTTGCAGCATCTTCCGACCTTAATAAAATATAATTCGCCCCCTGAGCGACACCATAAAACTGAAACGGAACTGAAGCCGCCATAACTGACAATACCAATGTGCCATGCGAATGTACCTTGAAAATATCATCTTTGGGATCCACAAAATCCCGCCAGCCCGCTATCTGACCATTATACCAAAGATGCGAAAAGGCATCTATCGAATCAAC
Organism: Bacteroidales bacterium; assembly: GCA_003559855.1. Classification (GTDB taxonomy): domain Bacteria; phylum Bacteroidota; class Bacteroidia; order Bacteroidales; family UBA7960; genus PUKZ01. The sequence goes on along the minus strand of PWJZ01000019.1, from coordinate 16,596 downwards.
ATTGGTATAACCTGCATCCATTAAAGCAATCAGCATTCCCTCACCATCATATCCCTTCTCGTGCAAAGGGATACCGTTTATAAGATTAACCTGATCATAAGTAAAACCGTAAACCTGTTTTCGACAATCATCAGTAACGGCGTTAAAAGAATGAAAATCTAAAAACGAACAACCGCCAAACAAAAAATTATCAACCGTTTTTGGTGAAGCAAATATTATTGAGCGGTGGGTTTCGTCAATTTCAGGCTTTACATATAACAGATCTTCAACGAAACTCATATTTTTGATCTTTTCAACGGATTCCTGCAACGGAATTTCGGCGAGTGCCGCATTAAACCATCTGCTTGTATAAATTACATTAACAGCCGTATCGGCAAGCAAGCTGTCAATATACAATTGACTGACCGGCAAATCGGTAGAATCCAAAGGTATATTTTGATTTATCCTTCTTAAAAGTGCCCTGTCAGTAAGAAATTCTTCCGGGTTATCAAGGGAATAATCATTATACTTTTTATCTGTAAAAGTAACCCAATATTTAATTGGTTTAAAGTCATTCTGAGCATGAAGCTGACAACAAATTCCCAACACAAATAAAAAAAAAGACCTGGGCATCACAAACATTAATTATGTTCTTGATCTAAAAATTTATTTTTTAACCCAAATTTGTCATTAGTTCGCTGAACTCCTAATGACAAATCTGGGATTAAAATTAAAAAGATGTTTAAAATAAAATCTTCAAAAATCCCAAACTCGAGAGTTTATTAATGTATCGAATTACGAATTTTTTATTCACCCCGTTGGATAAAAAAATCCAACGGGGCGGGTATACGAATTACGAATAATTATTGTGTCGAATTACGAATTTGTTACGAATTACGAATAATGGTCATTTGTTTATTCGTTAAATGTTTAATGTTGATACCAAGCATTCTCCTCTGCCAATTGAGCGACAGCGTAATCCCGACTTTTCGGGATTACTCGTTACCTTTTACTTTCCACGAAAGTTTTTTTTACCATCATCAGGTTCATTGAAAAACCCCGGCATTTTATTTGGCAAATGAAACTGCTCTTGATTCGCGGATGACGGTAATTTTTATCTGACCGGGATATGTCATTTCATTTTGAATTTTCTTTGAAAGGTCCAAGGAAATTTGTTCAGCTTCCTTGTCGGATATTTTATCACTGCCAACAATAACCCTCAATTCTCGTCCGGCTTGTATTGCGTATGTTTTTACCACACCCGGATAAGACAGGGCAAGTTCTTCCAGGTCTTTAAGACGTTTAATATATGATTCTACCACTTCTCTTCTGGCACCGGGTCTTGCTCCTGACACAGAATCACATACCTGAATCAATGGCGATATAAGGCTTTTCATCTCCATTTCATCATGGTGAGATCCTATTGCGTTGCATATTTCGGCATTTTCCTTGTAATTTTCGGCCAGTTTCATTCCCAATACAGCATGCGGCAATTCCGGTTCGTTATCAGGCACTTTGCCAATATCATGCAGTAATCCTGCACGTTTTGCTGTTTTCGGGTTCAACCCCAGTTCTGCCGCCATTGTTGCTGCAAGATTAGCAACTTCCTTGGAATGTTGCAAGAGGTTTTGCCCGTATGATGAACGGTATTTCATTTTACCTATCAGCCTTATCAGCTCAGGATGTACATTGTGAATTCCAATATCTATACATGTCCTTTTACCCGCTTCAACAATTTCCTGGTCTATCTGTTTTTTAACCTTACCTACTACTTCTTCAATACGGGCAGGATGTATACGTCCGTCGGTAATTAGCTTGTGTAAGGAAAGGCGGGCAATTTCCCTTCTGACAGGATCAAATCCGCTGATAACTATCGCTTCAGGGGTGTCGTCAACTACGATCTCGACTCCCGTTAAGGCCTCCAGCGCCCTTATATTCCGCCCTTCCCTGCCAATAATCCTTCCTTTTAGTTCATCGTTTTCGATCGGAAAAACAGAAACCGAATTTTCGGCGGCAACTTCGCTTGCCGTACGTTGTAATGTGTTAATGATAACTTTCTTGGCTTCCATATTGGCAGTCAACTTGGCTTCCTCCAAATATTCCTTAAGAAAAGCATGAGCGTCAGTCTGAGCCTCAGCTTTCAAGGTTTCCATGAGCTGCTTTTTGGCCTCGTCAACCGATAATCCGCTTATGGTTTCCAGCTGCTGAAGTTGTTTAGCATGAATTTTTTCAACCTCCTCCTGCTTGCGGTTAACTATTTGAAGTTGCTTGTTAAGATTCTCCCTGATCAGTTCAACCTCGTTCTGCTTTTTCTGAAAATCATCATATTTTTGCTGCAAAGCCGATTCTCTTTGCTTGATCCTGTTTTCCTGTATTGAAAGTGCATTGTTTTTTTCCGCTACATATTTCTCATGTTCCGACTTCAACTGCAAAAACTTTTCCTTCGCCTGCAAGATCTTTTCTTTTTTTATCACTTCCGCCTCAGCTTGTGCATCTTTTAAAATTTGCTGACTTTTCCTTAACAGCATATTTCTCATTATGTTCCTGGAAAGCAATATTCCTGCTGCCAAAGAAATGATCGCTACTGCTATAACTATTGCTATTGATATTTCCATTATCATATTATAATTTGGTTAAACACACTTGTATATATAAAAAAACCCGCAATTAATTCAATTTTTTTTGGGAACCCCAAAAATCAGGTTTTGGATGCCGGAATTCATCGATCCTCCAATGCTCATAAAGAGTTATTATTGAAAAACAATAATAAATTTGGCCCGATCTTAAAACCCCGAGCTAATCCATTTTAATTGAATTATGTTGAGTTCCAAAAACTTGCTTGAATTAATGCGGGTATAGTGTAATATTATTCAAAGAACGTACTAATCTTCCAAAATGTCTGTCAATGTTTTATCCAAATAATGTAACTTATCTTTCAAATCCCGGTACTGGTTTGCCTGATCATTATAATTGATCGAATCAACAGCCAACTGCAAGGCTACCATTGCCAACAGATCCTGGTGATCCTTGTATGCATAATTGTTGGCATATTGTTTCATCTTTTCTTCTATTAATTTTCCTGCACTTCTCAATATTTGTTCTTCCGATTCACTACCTACACTTAGTCTGTAAGGTCTGTCTCCAATATTAACGGTAATTATTTGCTCCTTCATTTAACAAACATTTTGGGACTATCTGTTTAGTAATACCAAACATTTATCTATGTCCCGCAAAATTTCATCAATTTTGTGTCTGGCAATGGTATTGTCTTCACTGCTCAATGCCTTTGCCGACCCAACAACTTCAATCTTTTTCTCCAACTCCTCTATCCGGCTCAACTGATCCGCTATCAAACGATCCTTTTCACCCTTCTCCGCTTTCAATGCTTCAATTTGCTCAATTAAAGATTTTTGTTTGATGATCAGCCTCTTTATCTTATTCTCTATTCCTTCAAGGAATAATTTCAATTCATCCATAACAAGATGAATTAATGTATACAAATATAATCTTTTTTTTCTGCAGTTTTTTGTTTTTAACTTTGCAAATATAATTTTTTTTTGAGTTTATCAGACCATTCATAGACAAAATATATTCTAAAAAAATAACAATACCTGTCTTCATCAATTTTACCTAAAAAAATAATCGATTTAATTAAAGACATAAAGATTAATAAAATTATTCGTAAGTTTGTTATATAATATAAGAAACCGGCAAACGATCAGGCCGGCTTTAAATTTGAGATTTAAATAAAAATTTTCAAATGAACTGGAAAGATCTGTTTAGTTTCAGCCGTTCTGAACGAAACGGGATTTTTATTTTTGTCATTTTGCTCATCATAATTATTTTAACCCCGTTACTACACAAAAAATTTTTTATACCCGAAAGAAAAGCCGACCCCGAAGCTTTTAAAAACGAAATTATTGCTTTTGAAAAACATTTGGAAAGAATCCGGCAAGAACCCGATTTTAAAGACAAAATAGTCAACAACAATGAATTCGATGAAATTTCAATTACGCGTACCGAAATAGTTTTATCGCCTTTTAAATTTAATCCTAACAACCTTCCCGAAGAAAAGTGGCTTAATATGGGCATGCCTGAGAGGATCGTCAGAAATATTAAAAATTTTGAAGCAGCCGGTGGCTCATTTAAATCCAGGGAAGATCTGAAAGTCTTATATTTAATGACAGACGAAATATATTATCAACTCAAGCCATTTATAGAATTGCCTGTAAAAGATCCTTACAAAAAAAAATATGAAGAAACCGTAGCATTAACACCCCGTGAACCGGTAAAACCGTTTATCGCAGATATTAATACGGCAGATACTCTGGAATTAATGAAAATAAGAGGGATAGGTTCCTATTTTTCAAATCAGATCATACTTCGCAGAGAATTACTGGGAGGTTATGTATCCATTGAACAACTTAAAGATATTTTTGGAATGGAAGAGGAAAGATTTGAATCGATAAAAAAATATATAACAATAAAAGATACCATTATCCGCAAGATAAATATAAATGAAGCAGAGTTTAGCGATATGCTCCGACATCCCTACTTCGACAAAAACCTTGTCAATAATCTTATACAAATGCGTGAACAGCACGGCAGATTCAAATCTGTTGACGATGTGAAAAGATCACACCTTGTGGATGAAGAGACATTCGATTTGATAGCTCCATACATAACAGTTGATAAGTAAAGTCCTGCTCAAAAATAATTGAAAATAAAGCATAATCCTTTTTCAACTTATTGGAGAAGGTCATATAAGTAGGGATATGACTACGAAAATGCCAATACAGATTTTTTGATAATTTCCACGCACTCCATCAATTGTTCTTCTGTAATTACCAAAGGCGGTGCGAATCGTATCTTGTCGCCATGCGTCGGCTTGGCCAGAAGTCCGTTTTCAGCCATTTCCAGGCAAACGTCCCATGCTTCTTTGCCGTTTTTAGGCTTTATAACAATAGCATTAAGCAATCCTTTACCTCTGACTACCGAGATCATTTCGGTTTCAATAGCTTTAAGCTCACGTCGAATTAATTCACCAAGCTTTTGCGATCTTTCGCAGAGGTTTTCCTCTTTCACAACTTCCAGTGCAGCCATAGCAACACGACCTGCCAGGGGGTTTCCTCCGAATGTGGATCCATGCTGCCCGGGTTTTATTACCAGCATAATATCATCATTGGCAAGCACGGCAGAAACAGGATACATACCGCCACTGATAGCTTTACCCAGTATCAGGATATCGGGCCTGACATTTTCATGGTCGCAGGCAAGTATTTTTCCTGTGCGCGCTACACCTGTCTGCACCTCATCAGCAATAAAAAGAGCGCCTGCATCTTTACATAACCGGTATGCTTCAGACAAATACCCTTCATCAGGAACAAACACCCCGGCTTCGCCCTGAACAGGCTCTACCAAAAAGCCCGCAACATCAGGGTCTTTCGACGCTTCAGCCAAAGCTCCGGTATCATTATAAGGTATTGTTATAAATCCTGGTGTGTATGGCCCGTACTGATTCCTTGCCTCAGAGTCGGAAGAAAATGAGATTATGGTTGTAGTACGTCCGTGAAAATTATTTTCACAAACAATGATCTTTGCCTTATCCTCGCCAACGCCCTTTTTCTGGTATGCCCATTTGCGGCATAGCTTAATGGCGGTTTCAACAGCCTCGGCTCCCGTATTCATAGGCAAAACTTTATCAAAACCAAAATATTCGGTGATATATTTTTCATAAACACCAAGCACATTATTATAAAATGCACGTGAGGTCAGTGTAAGCTTTTTAGCCTGCATTGTCAAAGCTTCTACGATCTTGGGATGGCAGTGTCCTTGATTTACAGCAGAGTAGGCTGACAAAAAGTCATAATAACGCTTCCCCTCAACATCCCATAAATAAACACCTTCGCCGTGCGAAAGCACCACCGGTAAAGGATGATAATTGTGCGCACCATACCTGTATTCTAAATCCATTGCCATTTGTGACGTAACCTGTTCATTATTTTGTGTACTCATACCTTTTATCTGTTTTTAAAAATTAAAACATTATTTTTCTATTATCATTTCGGGCAAATATATAGAATTAAAACTACTAAAAAAAATTCTATCGGTGGGGAATAATTGTTTTTTCAACAGTTTACCGGACTCCCCCATAAAGTGCGGTTTTAGCTATTGTGTCTTTAGGCAACTTTATAAATTTATTTGTGCATATTATGTAATAACTGTTTCACAAGGCTTCTCTCAACACTTTGTTTACTTTTGGCGTAGAGATAAATAGCCTTATCTTTGCAAATAAAAAACTGAAGTGCGCAGGAAAAACAAGATTACCGGTAAGACATTTGAGAATATTGAGATCCGTGATGTTGGTGCCGAAGGCAAAGCCATTGCCAGGATTGGTGAGCAAGTTGTATTTATTCCTTTTGGAGCGCCGGGTGATATCGTTGATGTTATCATAACAAAACACCGCAGGAAATTTCTTGAAGGCAGGATCATCAGGATACACAAAGAATCTAATATGCGCGTGAAGCCTTTTTGCGAGCACTTTACCGTTTGCGGTGGTTGCAGATGGCAGCATCTAAATTATCAACAACAGCTTAAATACAAAGAGAAGCAAATCGCTGACAACATCCAGCGTATAGGAAAAATCAGCTATAATTATAAACTTCATCCGATTATTCCTTCTCCTGAAACTATATTCTACAGAAATAAGCTGGAGTTTACTTTTTCAAATCGTCGGTGGCTCTATGATAACGAAATCAATAATAAAGACAAGATAAACGATTCTGAAGGACTGGGTTTTCATATGCCAGGATTTTTTGATAAGATTATAGATATTCACAAATGCTGGCTTCAACCCGAACCGTCTAATGAAATTAGATTGTCTATAAAAAAGTTCGCTATCCAAAACGGATACAGCTTTTTTAATATCAAAAAACAAGAAGGGTTTTTGCGTAATGTGATCATTCGTAACAACCTGGCAGGAGAGTTTATGGTCATACTTGTAGTATTCGAAAAAAACCATGAAAAAATAGTTAAAATACTTGATCATTTGCACGAAAACTTTCCTCAGATAAAATCATTATATTATATTATCAATTCCAAAAAGAATGATTCACTTGATGACCTGGAGCCACTTCTGTATAAAGGTGATGCCTATCTGTCGGAAACTTTGGATGATTTGGTTTTTCAAACAGGACCGAAAACCTTTTATCAGACCAACAGCCGGCAAGCTTTAAATCTATATAATATCACATGCGGATTTGCTGGTCTTACCGGAGAAGAAACTTTATTTGACCTTTATACGGGTACGGGAACAATAGCAAATTTTCTTGCCCGTAAAGCCAAAAAAGTAATTGGTATTGAACATATAGAAGAGGCTATTGAACACGCGCGTAAAAATGCCCGGTTAAACAAAATAAAAAATACTGATTTCGTATCCGGCAACATGTCGGATGTTTTTAATGATGAGCTGATTGAAAAGCACGGTAAACCTGATGTCATTGTAGCCGATCCGCCACGGGCAGGTATGCATCCAAAAGTATTGAATCAGTTGCGAAAGGCTAAAGCGGATAAGATAGTTTATGTAAGCTGCAATCCCGCCACACAGTCACGCGATATAGAGATGCTCTCTGATATTTACAAACTGACAGCCGCCAACCCGGTTGATATGTTCTCTCATACACACCACGTTGAGAATGTAACGTTATTAGTATTGGTGTAATTTCAATACGTTGCCATACTTTCACTGATAACGAAGCTTTTGGCAACAAATATTTTAAATTTTATCCAAACAAAAGACATGTATCAACGATAGAATGTCAGAATAAATACTTTACCCATATTACCAAAAAGGCCTCATAGCAACAACAGAATGGTAGAATCAGCTATTTTCACACATTATCAAAAGACCGTATAACAAGGATTGAAAACCTGATTAACGGTGCCGGTTAATAATCCGGCATATCATTATAATCAACAATCTTATATCGGTAATCAACACCACCAACCACTTCTTCGCTGCTGATATCTTTGCGTAAGTCTGTAAACTCCTTATAAACCATTCCAACGTTTTTTGCAAACTTTTCAACTTTATACTCTTTACTTATCTCAGTCTCAAAATCAGCCTGCAGTACTGTTGCCACCGAATCAAATTTCATGTTATTGATTGTTTTCGGTTCATGTGACCTGGTAATTCTGTGTGTTTGTTCCGATTTAATATTGTAGGCATTACCATCCCATGTTTTATTTACTTTAGGAGGAAATACGATTTTGATATACCTGATGTTTTCTTCGACTTTTTCGGCCCGCATTGGCAGCAATCTTGCAACCCACACATTTTTTATCTCCCAGGGCTGATCCTGCTCATAACGTATGAACCTTTCAAGGCGAACAGCCTCATTTCCCGAATCATCAATAAAATAACTGTTAAAAACTTCCTTAACCTGGTAATAAAAAGTATCTGTTTCACCCGTAAAATCATCATGATAGATTGAATCTACATCATAGATCACCCAGTGCCCTGCATCAACGGGAAAATATTCGTGGAAAAGTTCTTCTTTTATTGTGCCGGATTTTTCGCAGGATGAAAAGAAAATACAAACGAAAAGGGTTGATATTGCTAAAAGTTGCTTTTTCATTTTGGCATATATTTAAAGGATGGTTGTAAAATTAAAAAAATCAAAATAACAAAATATAAATAACAAATAACAAAAACCAAATTTCAAATAAATTCCAATTTTAAAATTTCAATGACCTAAACAATACAGGTTTGGAATTTTTAAACATTGGATTTTATGTGTTCGTTGTCTTGCTCCGCTCGGCAGTTATTTGAAATTTGTTTATTGATATTTATATGGTTAACTATTGTAAAAGTAGGCCCACTATAATATATCTTCAACTTTCTCTATAAACCCACCCCCTACCACATCGTCATTTTCGTAAAACACGGCAGACTGTCCCGGTGTGATTGCTTTGACTTTTTCGTCAAGTTCAACCCTTGCAGTATCATCATCCGATTGATAAACACGCCCCGGATATGCAGGGCTTTTATACCTGATTTTAATTGATAGCTTCATCCCTTGGGGGATTATTTCATATTTGATACAATTAATGCCACATACCGTAAAAACCCTGTTATAGAGCTCCTCTTCCTTACCTATCACAATGGTATTGGTTTCCGGTATAATTTTTTTAACATACATTGGTTCGCCAAGGGCTATATTCAGCCCTTTTCTCTGTCCTATGGTATAAAACGGGTATCCTTTGTGTTTTCCGAGTAATCTTCCGCCGGAATCCATAAAATCTCCGCCATCAACTTTTTCTTCAAGGCCCCTGACTTGTCTTTTCAGGAATCCCCGGTAATCATCATCCGGAATAAAGCAAATCTCATAACTTTCCCTTTTGTTGGCAATATCTTTAAACCCTGCATCCAACGCCAGTTTTCTTATCTTATCCTTTCTATATGAGCCAAGCGGGAACAATGTTTTTTTCAGAAAGTCTTGTGTCAGCCCCCACAGTGAATAGCTTTGGTCTTTATCAGTGTCTATGCCCTTTTTGATCACATATTTGTTGTCATATTCAGCAATGCGGGCATAATGACCTGTAGCGATATAGCTACAGGCAAGCTTATCGGCGCGTTTGAGCAAAGCTGCCCATTTAATATGAACATTACACAGTACGCAGGGGTTTGGTGTTCGTCCGGCAAGATATTGACCGACAAAATCCTTTATAATATATTCTTCAAACTCTTCTTTTATATCCAGCACATAATGCGGAAAACCCAATGAAACGGCAAGGTTCCTGGCATCATTTACTGATTCGAGGTTACAGCAACCGGTTTCTTTTTCACTGCCTTCAATTTGTGCATTATCCCATGTTTTCATTGTAACACCTACCATCTCGTACCCCTCTTCCTGAAGTAACATGGCAGCCATGCTGCTGTCAAGACCGCCGCTCATCGCCATCAATACTCTCCTGGTGCTCATTGTGCTTTGTATATTTATATATAAAAAAAACCGGAATTGCTGATATACAAAAGCCGGAAACATACAACCATCAATTATTGCAATCTGCCATTCAAGATCACGGGCTATTTGCCTCCGGCCTCTTACCATCTGTACTGATCCGTTAATAAAAGTCCTTGAAAATATCTTCGGGCTCATTGCCGGGCCTGATGGGTTCTTTATCGTGATCTTCACGCTCTATATAAACCTTTTCCTCAACCATTTCACCTTTATCATAAACCACCCGTCTTTCAATTTTACCGCTCCGGGCAAGATATGTCCATGTTTTATCGGGTAAATTATCCTGATAATATCCTTTGATCCTTCGCCTGCCATTATCATAAAAAACCTCATACTCCCCATTCAGCATATCATTATTGTAATAGGCCGACAACCTGAGGTTTCCGTTTTCGTAGTATTGCTTCCAACTGCCCTCTTTTATATCATTATGAAAAGTCACAGTTTCCATCAGCGCCCCACAATCAAAGAAAGTTTTCCTGACACCGTGATTTTTATCTTCATGGTAGTAATTTTTCATTACAAGCGTGCCCCTTTCATTAAAAAAGCGCCACAAGCCTTGTTTTTTGCGGTCAACAAACTGCCCTTCCGCCATGATATTTTTATCTTTCCTGCCACGATGGTAAAAGGTTGCCTGCACAAGTTTTTCATACTCAAGCTCGTCGTCATCTTCTTTATGTATTAGCTCAGCCCTGATACCGCCTTCAGGAAAATAATATATGAACTTACCCGTGGGCTTGCCATCAACGAAAGTACCCTCATAACGAGGATTTTCGTTGCGGAACAGCACCCTCCAAAAACCGTTTCTCTCACCATGTTCATTGTACCGATTGATGGTGTCATTTTGCTCATCAACACGTTGTGAAGCCGCCGGCGGAGTGAACAGCTGGGAATTGACAACCTGTATCACCATGAAAAAAAATAATATACAAATGACCGTCTTAAGCATATTTTTAAATGATATTTGGCAAATATTTATCTTATTAAACGAAAAAAACAGCAGGTGTAATATCTTGTTTTTTATTAAACTGATTTAATAATACTGTCGCAAAACTCCTTCAACGATCTGAAATGTAAGTCCCAAATTTGATTTTTTTCGTTGCTAATGTAATCAATGTCATCTGAAATAAATACAGTAAAAATATTGAGTTTTTTTCCGAAAACCATGTCTGTCAAATTATCGCCCACTACTATTGATTTCTTAAAATCTATTCCGGGAAAGTCCTGTTTTGCTTTCAATCCCATGCCTGTTTCGGGTTTTCTGTCTTTGCTTCCGGAGCCATCGAGATCAGGGCAGTAATATATTTTATCAATTCTGCCTCCTGCCCGGCGGATCTTTTCACACATAAATTCATGTATCCCGTTCAAATCTTTCTCAGTCATAAGCTTTTTACCAACACCCTGCTGGTTTGTTACGATTATGATCTTACCAAACAGTTTGCTTAATTTATTCAGGCTTTCCAGCACACCGTCGATAAACACAAACTCTTCAACGGATTTAACATAGTCGTTAAATGGTCTTTCATTAATGATACCGTCACGGTCGAGAAAAAGTGTCCAGGATTTATCAGGCTTTATATTGTTATTCATTGTCGAAACATTTTTTTTCTACCCACTCACAAATGATATGCCCTGTTATCATATGGGCTTCCTGTATCCTTGGAGTATCTTCAGATGGAATTCTTATAATTATATCGCACAGCGGGGTCATTTTTCCTACTGATTTACCGGTAAAGCCGATAGTATGCATATTTTTATTTTTTGCAGCCTGCAATGCATTTATAATGTTTTTTGAAGATCCTGAAGTTGAAAAAGCCATCAACACATCATTTCTTTCACCTGCAGCCTTCACCATTCTTTCGTATATATAATCGAATGAGTAGTCGTTTGCTACAGCGGTTATAAAGGATGTATTACAGTGCAGTGCTTCTGCATTGAGCGGTGGCCTGTCAAGATAGTACTTTCCCGACAACTCCGCGGCCAAATGCTGTGCATCGGCAGCGCTTCCGCCGTTGCCGCAAAGCAACACCTTGCCCCCATGACCATAGCACCGGGTTATCATTCTTACCGCTTCGAGTATCTTTTCAAGGTAGTTCTCATCACGCGACAACCATTCCGTCAATGAGGCAAAACCCTGAAGCGTGTCTCTGATATCTTCCTTCATTCGCTTTATATTTTAGTTGTTCGCTTAATTTAAAAGCTTTATTGTCATTTTGACCATTATTGGCAAAGCCGGCAACCACAGGGCTTCATCTAACCTTTCTATTTCCCTGAAACGCAAAAGCATGACTGTTAATTCATAACAATCATTACCGGTTTTTATTCAGTAGTTTTTTCAATCAGATACCTGTTTCTGTCCTGGCCGGAACGTGCTATCATCTCGCCAAGGAAGCCGGCTACAAACAGTTGGGTACCCAGTATCATGGCTAATATCCCGAAATAAAACAAAGGCCGTTCGGTCATCCTGTATTCCAGCATAAAAAACTTTGCATACGCCAGGTATAAAGCTATCAAAAACCCGGCAACAAAAATTAATGTACCCAGTAATCCGAAAATATGCATTGGTCTCCGGCCGAACCGGGTGACAAATGTTATTGATAAAAGATCCAAAAAGCCGTGGATAAAACGTTCGATACCAAATTTTGTTTTACCATATTTTCTGGGCCGGTGCTGAACAACCTTCTCACCTATTTTTTTAAATCCTGCCCACTTGGCTATTATAGGAATAAAACGGTGCATTTCACCGTAAACTTCAATTGATTTAACGACATTATGATTGTATGCTTTAAGCCCGCAATTAAAATCATGCAATTTGATCCTGCTTACAAACCTGGTGATAAAGTTAAACAGTTTTGTAGAAATTCTTTTTACCAGCGGATCATAACGTTTTTTCTTCCAGCCGCTAACCAGGTCATAACCTTCTTTTGTTATCATACGGTATAACCCGGGTATTTCATCGGGATTATCCTGCAGATCGCCATCCATGGTAATTACAACTTTGCCGGATGTTCGCCGGAAACCTTCATTGAGCGCTGCCGATTTGCCGTAATTACGCCTTAAACGTATGCCCTTAACATGAGGATCAGCTTCGGAAAGCCGCTCGATAACTTGCCAGGAATCATCGTCACTGCCATCATCTACAAAAATTATCTCATAAGAAAATTTTCCTTTATCCATAACAGTGCTGATTTGCCCCGCAAGCTCCCTCAAAGAACTTGCCTCGTTATATAACGGGATGACCACGGAAATGTCATGTATCTGTCGTTTTGCCATAATATACTATATATGAAACGAAAACAAATTTACAATTTTTAAAGTTGCCGGAACGTATAGTCTGTTTTTTTGGATGAATAACATTTTGATAAAACAATAAAACCATCCAAATTACTAAATGTTTGAATCGAAAGTTTTAACCGATATTAAAAATATCTTATTTAAAAAGTAAATTCTAAGGCCACTATAAAAAGTGTTTTTCCCGCAGATTCACCCCGTTGGATAAATTTATAAAAACGGGAGTTTATAAAAAGCAAATATCCAACAGGGTAAATCGCAGATTTTCGCTGATAAATATAATTGATTATCACGAATTTATAATCTGCGTATATCAGCGAAATCTGCGGGAAATAATATTTTTGTACTTTTTAGAGTGGCCTCAATTCTATTTATAAAAATCTTTGTTAAAAGCCGAAAACTCCCCTTTCCTCATAATAACCTGTTTCCAGGCAGCAACAATAAAACCCACACCATAACTAAAAAGTTGTATATAACTTGTAACAACGGACAATAAACCAATTATTAAATTTTTGTTTTTCAGGGTTGCATCAAAAAATAATAATATAATGTGTAAAATAACAGGTACCACAAAGTATATTGACACGGTAACAGATAAAACCAATAATATTATGATGCCGATGGTAAAAAATGCAGGGGCAAAATGAACCAATTTTAAAGAACGAGGATGTCTTTTATATAAATTTATGCGTGCTATCCCTGAATTGTAAACCTGTTTAAAGAATTGTCTGAGATTTGTGCGTCTTTTATGATAAACATATGCTTCTTTGATCAGCGCGGTTTTAAAGCCGTTTTTCAATATCCTGATGCTCATGTCAATATCTTCTCCAAAACGCATTTTGGAAAATCCTTTAGTTTTTTCGAAAACTTCCCTTGAATAACCCATATTAAAGCTTCTCGGATAAAACTTGTCAAGTTTTTCGCTACCACCCCTGATACCACCGGTAGTAAAAAAAGAAGTCATGGAATAATCAATTGCCTTCTGAAGCTTTGTGAAATTTTTATGAGCTCTGTCAGGACCGCCAAAAGCATCAACATAATTATCTTTTAATATGCTTTGCACGGTTTCAAAATAATGTGGCGGCAAAACACAGTCAGAATCAAGAAAAATGCAATAATTCCCTTCAGCCCTTTCAAATCCGTAATTTCTGCTTAACCCGGGGCCTGAATTTGGTTTGAAAAAGTATTTAATATTTAACTCATCCTTGTACCTGTTAACAACCTCATCACTTTTCAGCCCTGAACCGTCTTCAACAATTATTATCTCAAAATCTTTCCCGGTCTGCCGGGTTAAGCTTTCCAAAAGCTCTTCGGTTTCGGCAGGCCTGTTGTATACCGGAACAATGATAGAAAATGTCAAATCCCTGTTGTTCATCCTTATAATAATATATTTACCGTCAGAGGGATCATTGATTTTTCATAACAGTACTTTTTGTTAAAAGCCGTAAACTCTTCAAAAAAAAATCACCCTCTGTTGGTTAAAGTCCGGAAACAGTAATATTGAAACAAATTTACAATTTTTTATCGTTACGGGTCTTCTGTAGTTATTTTTCTCTCTCATTTCCATATATCAAAGCAAAACATACCGTAAAAGAAAAATTAAATTATTTTGCTTCAAAATACTAAGACACCGGTCTTTAAGAAGATTAATTTAACAAGGTGAATCTCAGCTTTTTATTGAATATCGGCAGTATAAAATTTTCCGGGCTGTAATTCGGAGTTAAAAGTCAATTAATAACCATTAAGCAAGGAATATTTTTTAATATGATAACTTTGCGTAAAGAATAAGAAACGTACAATTCCAATGCGTGATCTCACGACCGGTCATGAGGGTAAACAGATATTTGTATTTGCACTGCCAATGCTTTTGGGCAATGTCTTCCAGCAGTTATACAATATTGTAGATACGATCATTATAGGTCATTATATCGGAAAAGAGGCGTTAGCTGCTGCCGGGGCATCTTTCCCCGTCATATTTGTTTTGGTCAGCCTTGTTATAGGTATAACTATCGGCACCAACATCATCATAGCGCAATATTACGGGGCTAAAGAGATAAAAAACGTAAAGAAAGCCATTGATACGGCATTTATATTTTTATTCTTTGCCTCTCTTGTCCTTACCATTATAGGTCTCACCTTTAGCGAACATATATTCCGGCTTATAGCGTTGCCTGAATATCTGATACCGATGGCCATGCAGTATTTTAACGTTTATGCCGCAGGACTTGTGTTCATGTTTATGTTTAATGCCACAAGTGCAATATTGCGTGGATTGGGTGATTCCAAAACACCTTTGTATTTTTTGATAGTTTCAACTATCCTGAACATTATCTTCGACCTTGTTTTTGTACTTGTTTTCAAATGGGGTGTATCGGGTGTAGCTTTTGCCACGGTGCTTGCTCAGGCAATATCTTTTTTTATGGCGATCCTTTATCTTAACCGCACACATAAACTGATACGTTTTCGTTTGTTTGGTTTGACATTTGACAGGGATATATTCGTAAAAAGTGTAAGGATAGGTATTCCATCGGGGCTGCAACACACTTTTGTTGCACTTGGTATGATAGCTCTGATCAGTATCGTTAATGCGTTTGGCACTGCTACCATAGCAGCATACTCCATTGCTGTACGCATAGATTCATTTGCAGCCATGCCGGCTATGAACTTCAGCCACGCATTATCAACATTCGTTGGGCAAAATATGGGTGCAGGAAAAACCATTAGAGTACGCAACGGTTTGATATACACTTTGTTAATGACATCTTTAATTTCTATTACCGTAACTTTTGCGGCTCATTTTTTCGGCCGTGAGCTAATGGGGATATTCACCTCCGATGCGGAAGTCATCAGCATAGGACGCACATATCTTGTAATAGTAAGCTCGTTTTACCTGGTATTTTCGGCAATGTTCGTAACCAACGGCGTTTTACGTGGCGCCGGTGATACATTAGCATCAATGTTTATTACACTATTATCGCTTTGGGCTCTGCGAGTGCCTATTTCCTACCTGCTTTCACAAAGTTACGGAGCTATCGGCATATGGTGGGGAATTCCCATTGCATGGATATTTGGCTTTGTAGCTGCACTGATATATTACAAAACCGGCAGGTGGAAATCAAAAGCAGTGGTTAAACAACCTCCGGAAAAAGATGAACGACATACAATTAGTTGACACTTAAACTTTCACGACTTTCACACCAGAAAAACAGCTGATGTATATTATTATGTATGGGAAAAAAGTGTTATATTTGCACCCTTGAAAAGGCTCCGTAGCTTAACTGAATAGAGCACCTGACTACGGATCAGG
>PWJZ01000123.1 GCA_003559855.1 Bacteroidales bacterium | reverse complement strand
CATAGGTTATAGAGATGAAACTGATCTTCTTCAATGTAATTTTCAAGAAGTGTATAAAAGTCATTTCTGCCATTTGACATTTTAATATCGTAATCAATTGTGATTTCAAATTCATCCTTAGGTCTGTTCAGATTATTGATAACGAGGTAGTTAGTCCTGTAATTAAACATGGGAATAACCAGGGTATGCAGCTTGTAATTGTCATGTATGGTGTTATTTACCCTGATCTCATTTATATTTACCTCCTCCTGGAATCCTAACCAAAATGTGATCCGCCGCCTGTTGCCGTTAATCCTGTTGATTGAATGTGTAGCCCTGTTGTTCAGGCTGTTTTCATCAAAGTCAATGTATAAATCAAAATCCCTGTTTTCTATAGAGAAAAACTCTTTGGAGCCTTGTTTTTCAGTTGCCCTGTAGGCAATATATTTTGAAAGGACTCTGAATGTTGAGCCGTTGATTATTAAAGGATTAGCGAATAAGATTCCAATGATTAATAATATAGTAATTTTAATGCGTTTGTTTCTTATGGTTGCTTTCATGGTTGCAGATTTTATGATGAGATTCTAAAAAAGGCTCATCATCAATTGTCTTTTATGTTTTTCATCAGATAATAGTTTGTATTTACCAGCTCAAACTCAGGCGAGCAGTCGAAAAAGTAGTTTAGGGTATTCAAATGGCATGATCCGTAGATCGCAAGTATTCTGTCTCCGGGTTCAGTGTTTATTTTTTGTATATTCCGGAATATCCTTAAGTTTCTGTTTAACCATTGTCCAGTACGAAAATCCACACCAAGAAATTCATTGTCATTGGTTGAGAATTTAAAAGGCCCTGCCAGATAGTTGCCGAAACTTCTTTTTATATTTTTCGGGTCATTGCGGTTTATCAAATCAGCTAAAATAGATTCTGTTTTAAATATTACATCAGGCCTGTATAAAATTGCTGAATCCGGGTTATTAGTAAAGTATTCCGAAAAATTCTCGTACTCCGGATGCTCTTGGTCAAATATAACCTCTCTTACATCATCATAGTGTATGCCCCAGTCGTCTGTGCAATATAACTTTTCAACCCCCAGCATTTTTCCGAGCCTGAAGCCTATCTGTTGTGATTCACATCTTGAAAGGCTATGTTCGCCGGCCAGATAACTGTTGTAGAGCGAATCAATTCTTGATTGATGTTGCGGGTTTACTTCAATAACAATCATTGTTGGGTTGAACAGTGCCAGCCTGTTAACAATTTCCCGGATTTCTTTTTGATGTTGTGGTTTAAGCACATCAATCTGGTCATCCTTTTCGATTTTTACTACATCAAGATTGGGAAAGTTAAAATGAAATGTTCCCAGTGTCATAATTTCTGTTTTATGTGTTTGGCCGTATGAAGCAAATAAAGAAACAGAAAGCGATAAAAGCAGTGATAATAATAGTTTCATGATAATAAAATTAAGGTTATAAGCTTATGACGTGATAGTGTTTCATTTTGTTACACCATGTCGATAGTTTTAGTTTGTGGATAATCCATTTTAATAAAAGCAAAAACCTTCAAAAGTTGATGAAATCATATTATATTTGATACTACCGTTTATACTTAAAGGGGTTGTGAAATAGTTTTCAAGTTAAAAAAATGTATTATATATAAAAAAAAATGCAATTTAAGCTGATGAGGATAATTTTTATATACACTTTTTATTCTCTATTGACGATTATGAATTGTAGTGTTTAATTTTTGAAAGTTTGAGTTATTTTGCACGATGCTTTAGTGACAAAATTATAATTTCTGGCCCGGTAATTAAAATTACAGATATGTTATGATAATGTGATCATCTTATCAAACGAAAATGGATTTTAATGGAATTGGATAAAAGAAATCTTTACAGGATGCCATGGTCTTTAAATGAAAGTCCGTTAGGTTGGGTAGAGGTTACAGATAAATGCAATATTTATTGCAAAGGTTGTTACCGCCGCAACAGGGAAGGACATAAACCTCTGGATAAGCTTAAGGATGATGTTCTGTTTTTAAAGAAATGGAGAAATTGTGATTCTATTGCACTGGCAGGAGGTGAGCCGACACTTCATCCGGAAATCCTTGATCTTGTCAAATTTATCAGGGATAATGGAATGAAGACAATGATAATAACTAACGGATTCGGTTTAACTGAAGCAAGGCTTGTGGAGTTGAGAAATGCCGGAGTTACCGGCTTAAGTTTTAATATTAATTCCACGCAGGAGCGTCCGGAATTCAAGGGTGCAGATGCGGTTAACCTACCGTTGCTCAACGAAGTAAGGCTGAAATATGCTAAAATGGTTGCAAAAGCCGGGGGACTGACCGCAGCTTTTAAGATCACGGTTAATAAAGAAAATTTTGAAGAAATCCCTGGTTTCGTTCAGTGGGCAATTAATAATGCAGGACTTATCAACAGCATTACGTTAGTTGCTTTAAGAGGCCTGCCTGTTGGTGGCAGATTTGAGTATTATGCCGATGGGAAGAAAATAGATGTTAAGCCCGGCAGCCTTGGGTATGCCGTAAGTGCCGAAAAACAAGACAAAATAACTATTACATCCAATGATATCTATAAAAAAATCAAAAGCCATTTTCCTGAATATGATGCAAACTCATACCTGGGAGGAACGACTGATCATACATCCTTTAAATGGCTGATAGGTAATATAATATTGAATTCCAGGCTAAAACGTTTTGGTTCTTACGGGAAAAAAACCATGGAAATAATCCAAACAGTCTATCATTTTGTTTATGGCAGGTATGTTCTGCATTTAAAGAAGCGGAAGTTTGGTAAAAAGGTTTTTTTGCTTGCATTGTTTGACAAAAATCTCAGAAGGGCACTTCGCAAGTTCCTTAGTTATGTGATAATTAACCCTGTAAGGCTTTTTTACCGGATAAATATTTTAAACATAGCAGTACTTCAGCCGCCTGAGATTTTACCTGACGGAAGTTGCGACATGTGTGAAGGTTGTCCCGACATGTGTGTTTACGATGGCAAGCTTGTTCCGTCGTGCAGGCTGGATGAATTTATTCAATACAATACGCTTTTAAAGGCTTATCCTTTGTTCAAGGAATAGAAAAAGTCAAGGTAAACTATTATAGCCCTCTCTTACCCACTAAACAATTAACCCGGTAACTTATGGTGGTCTCCGAAAAAAGTGAAGTTAGAAATGACAATGCTGCAGATATAGAAAGAAGTTTAAGGGTGGTCAATACTACTGCCCTATGTTTTATTTCTTCTCTTTAAGCCATTGGTAGAATTTCTTCAGTCCTTCACCTGTTTTGGCTGATACTTCGAAAAACTTCAGGTGGTGGTTTACCTGCAGTGCATATTCTTTTGCTTTTTCGATGTTGAAGTCAACATGAGGCATCAGGTCTGTTTTGTTTATGATGCAGATATCGGCAGAGTTGAACATGCCGGGGTACTTAAGGGGCTTGTCTTCACCTTCTGTAACGCTTATCACCACTATGCGGTGAGCTGCACCCAGGTCGAACATAGCCGGGCATACAAGGTTTCCGACATTTTCAATTATCAGAACAGAATTACCTGCAACATCAAGCTTTTTTACGGCGTTGTTAACCATCTGGGCATCAAGGTGGCAGCCCTGCCCGGTGTTTATTTGTATGACGGGCGCACCGGTTGCGTTGATGCGATTAGCGTCGTTCATGGTTTGCTGGTCACCCTCAATGACATAAAAAGACAATTCTGACTTCAGGTCGGTGATCATCCTTTCAATAAGCGTTGTCTTGCCTGAGCCGGGCGAGCTGACCATATTAATGGCACGGATGTTTTTTGCTTCAAAAAAGCCTCTGTTTCTTTCGGCCAGCAAGTTGTTTTGTTCAAGCACATCCTGCTCAAGCTGCACTACTTTAGAGTGTGAATGATCGTGTGAATGAGAATGACCGTGGTCATGGTTATGTGAGTGCCCATGATCATGGGAATGTGGGTGAGCATGCTCATGATCCTGAGTATGCCCATGTGTATGGCTATCCTCTTGTCCGGGGATAGTATATCTTGTTGTATTGTCAGGTTGTTCGCATCCGCATGTTGTACACATAGTATTGTTATTTTTATTTGTGGTGCAAAGTTAAAAATTTTCCATCAGTCGTGCCCCGACTTTGTGCACTAATGCAAAAAAATTAGACACTACTGTCCGGTTAAGAATTAATCTTGCCACGAAGCATGCACTGAGCTTGTCGAAGTGACACTAAAACACAAAGAAACACTAAGGGTAACATGCAGAATTTCAGCCCTTTGTGAATCTTCGAGTCTTTGAGTCTTAGTGGCTATAATTAATTAAAGTTT